>NZ_JAWYAJ010000010.1:0-37094 GCF_034124845.1 Robinsoniella sp. | reverse complement strand
GTCTTACTTTCGCTATTCGTGAAGGTGGACGTACAGTTGGATCAGGCCGTGTTGCTACCATCATTGCGTAATTAATATAATTTAAATAGATACATTAGTCCAAGCGTAAGATGCCCGTAGAGCCTAGGTTCTACGGGTTTTTCTGTGTCCGGTCTATTGTTTAAAATTATGATATAACCTGTAACGTGATTGTGACTTTTGCCGCTAGGAAAGAAACCAAAAGTATGTTATAATAGAAATGTAACTTGCGGCTTTGGTGATCAGATGAGGTTGCTGGAGTGGTTCTTCCGGAAGGGAAGTAAAGAAAGTAAGGTGCTTATATTGTTTAAGATTAATGAAAGTGTGGTTTATGAGGGAAGAGGCGTATACAATATTGAAAATATTGACAGGCTGGATTTTCTAAACACAAAAGAGATGTACTATATATTAAAGCCTGTTTGTAGAGATGGAGGAACAATCTACATTAAAACAAACAATGACAAAGTTTCGATGAGAAAGGTTATAACGAAAGAAAAAGCGGAAAAGTACCTCGATGATTTACCTAAGATGCCTGCAATCTACGATGAAAATGACAGAGTGAGAGACAAAGAGTATCAGAGTGTTTTGAAGTCATGCGAATGTGGAAAATGCTTTGGAATGTTAAAAGGGATTATACATGAGCAAAAGAACAGACAGGAGAGCGGCAAGAAATTAAGTATAAGTGATGATAAAAATCTCCAAAGAGTGGAGCATTTACTATTTTCAGAGCTCGCTGTGGTTTTTGATACTACTTTTGAAAGAATAGAAGCAAAAATTGCAAAGCTTTTGCAGGTTGCTTAGATCAAGTTGTTTAATAGAATGAGATCCTGTACGGGGTCTCTTTTTTGTGTCCTCCAATACAATATATATATTACATATGTAAAATATAGTTGACATTAAGCTGTTGCTGGTAGTATACTAGACACAAGTACTAGACACAAGTGGATACACAAGTGGAAAGAAAAAATTACTCGGAGATGGTGGTGGGATATGAAAAACATGAAAATGAAAATTGCCAGGATGGAAAAGGATCTTTCCCAAGTACAACTAGCAGAGATAACTGGTGTAACCAGGCAGACGATTGGGATGATCGAAGCCGGTGATTTTAACCCATCACTGAAACTTTGTATCGCTATTTGCAAAGCATTGGGCAAAACATTAAATGATCTATTCTGGGAGGAGGAATGGCTATGAGAGAAATTAATCTGGATGAAAGAGAAAAGCAGAAACTGGCGGAAATAGGTAAACGTAGTTTTTGGATTATGGTAGCTGTGGGAATGGCAGTGATTATAGTTCAGGATTTTATATTACAATCTGATAGGGGCGGTACGCTGGGAGAAACAATCATAATACTCACAGGTATTTTTGCCTATCAGATCGGATGCATCCGGGAAGGAATCTGGGATGGATCCAATGCATTAAGAGGATGGAAGGGCAGTTTATTTTATGGATTTGCGGGATCCGGAATCTTCAGTCTGGCCTATTGGGCTATCCTGATTTGCGGAAAAGGTAAAAAAGAATTTAATATAGAAAAAAGGGTTGGAACTGCATTTATAATTTTGTTTACCCTGATTTTTAGTTTTACCTGGCTTTTTGATCATTTTGTGAGAAAAAAACAGGAGAAAAACGAAAATGAATATTTGGATTAAAGTATAGGTACAGCGGTTATATATATGAGAAAAAAATGGAAATAGCGTAATCTCTCTGGTGGAGGTTACGCTTTTCTATGGTTATAAATTACAGAATGATCTATGTTGTGCCGATAAGCAGTTATTTATAATTTGGTTGATATTATATAATTTGCGGTCAAAATCCCATATGATTTAATCTATAAAATATTCATTTTTGTAATTTGTATTGAATTTAACCTGGGGTTAGAATATGATGTATTTATGAGAAGTAAATAAGAGTAAGAGGTAGATACGATGGAAAGAATCCTGATGATAGAAGATGATCTGGACTTAATGGAAGGCGTAGTATTTTTTCTGGAGAGTGAGGGGTACAAAATGGACAGGGCGGTCAGCAAAAGGGAAGGCAAAGAGAAATTGCTCGGAGAGAACTATACCCTGATTATCATGGACTGCAATCTCCCGGATGGAACTGGCTTTGAATTATGCAGAGAAGTACGGGAGTATAGTCAGATCCCTATTCTGATGCTGACGGCAAGGGATACGGAGATGGATGAGATCAAGGCTTTAGAATTAGGTGTGGATGATTTCATGACGAAACCATTTTCGTTATCTGTCCTGAAAGCCAGGATAAAGAATTTATGCAGAAGAAGAGAAAATATATCCATGATAAACTCGAATGGAATTACCATTGATAAATGTAAGGGAAAAGTATTTAAAGAGAAAGAAGAGGTTTTGCTTAGTGCTGTGGAATATAAGCTCTTAGTCTACTTTGTGGAGAACAGGGAGCAGATTTTATCAAAAGAGCAGATTTTGGACTGGGTCTGGGATCAGGATGGAAAATTTGTGGATGATAATATAGTTTCAGTGAATATCAGAAGACTGCGTATGAAAATTGAAAAAGATCCGTCTAATCCACAATTTATAAAAACAGTGCATGGGATGGGTTATATTTGGAGAGAGAAAAAATGATTGTAATTCTATTATTAGCGTGTTGCATTGTATCCTTAGGAGTGGCGGTCTATTATAGGAAGAAATATCAGGGACTGTATTTTAACATAGATAGGATGCTGGATGAATTGCTGAATGAAAAAGACATTACCCAATCAGATTTAAAAGAAGGAGAAGCTTCGGCACTTGCAGGGAAGATGATGCGGGTTCAGGAAAAACTGAATGTGGAGATATGCCAGGCGAAGGAAGAAAAGGAAAGTGTGAAAAGTCTTATTTCCAATATGTCTCATCAATTGCGGACGCCCCTGTCAAATGTTATGTTGTATCAGGAGCTTTTAGTAAATCAGGAATTGAATTTGGAGAAAAGATCTGTTTTCCAGAGAAAGTTAAAAGAACAGACTGAGAAAATCAACTGGATTTTACAGTCGTTGTTTAAAATGGTTCGATTGGAGGAAGGGGTGATTCAATTTGAGGCAGAAGTGAATCCGGTAAAAGAGACTCTGCGAAAGGCGGTTAACTCCGTATATGAGAAAGCTGCTTCCAAAGAAATAGAGATTGTAACCCGTGAGACGGAGGAAATTTATCTGGTACATAATGTGAAATGGACGGCGGAAGCGCTGGAGAATATTTTGGAGAATGCCGTAAAGTACTCACCCAGAGGAAGCAGGATTGAAATTGTGCTGAAGCAGTTTGAAATGTGCAGCCAGATCAGAATCAGTGATCAGGGGATTGGAATTTCGGAAAAGGAATTTAACAATATTTTCAAACGGTTTTACCGGTCCAGGGAGGTGCAGGAACTGGAGGGGTCCGGAATTGGGCTTTATCTTGCCAAGTTGATTCTGGAGAAACAGAAGGGATATATTACGATTGAATCTAAGCCCGGTGAGGGCAGTTCTTTTTTTGTGTTCTTACAGAATTGTAAGGAGTGAGCTGCTATTTGTAGCCGCTATGACATACTTGCCTGCTACAATATAGAAAAACAAGAAAAGAGGCGGTTCAATGAAGATATTAGAAATTAAAGATATCGTTAAAATATATGGAAGTGGAGAAAATGCGGTACAGGCATTGGAACAGGTTAGTTTCTCTATAGAACAAGGTGAATTTGCTGCTTTGGTAGGAACTTCCGGTTCAGGTAAAAGCACATTATTAAATTTAATTGGAGGGCTTGATTATCCTTCGAAAGGTGAGATTATTGTTCGCAACCACAATATAGCAGCATTGAGGAAAAAGGAGTTAACGATATTCAGGAGAAGAAATATAGGTTTTATCTTCCAGAATTACAGCCTGATGCCGATTTTAAATGTTTATGATAATGTAGCGCTTCCGATGACATTTGATCAGGGGAAACGTATTGACCATGCGTATATCCAGGAACTGCTGTATGAATTAGGGCTGTGGGAGAAAAGAGAGAAGTACCCCAATGAGTTATCCGGGGGACAGCAGCAGCGGGTGGCGATTGCCAGAGCACTTGCAAATAAACCTGCCATTATTCTGGCAGACGAACCCACCGGGAATCTGGATTCCAGAACCACGATGGAGGTAATCGGCTTATTAAAAAACAGCAGCCAGAAATTCCATCAGACGATAATGATGGTTACCCATAATGAGGCAATTGCACAATTATGTGACAGAATTATCCATATAGAAGACGGAGGTATTGTGGGAGAAGGGGGTGGTCTACAATGAAGGCCAGCTTAAAATTCTCAGTACGGTACATCAAATTTTATAAAAGGCAGTCAACTGCCATTCTGTTCAGCATCATCATCTCGGTTGCGCTGATGACGGGAATCAGTTCGCTTGTTTACAGTGGCGAAAGAAGTAATCTGGAGAAAGACCGGAAGGTTTATGGAGATTATCACTATTATATCAAAGCAGATTCGGATTTAATCCGGAAGATTCGGAGCAAGAAAACGGGGCAGGGATATCGGATCACCAGACTGGGGGAACTTGAAAAGAAAAAAGATATTCAGGAGCCCTATATTTTTTCTTTCGTCTATGGAGATGGAGAATATTTCTCAATTATCGGAAGAAAATTATTAAAGGGCGATTATCCGGCAAATCCGGGAGAGATTATGCTGGATGCATATACCATGGGAAATATGAACATCAAGGATGAAATCGGTGGCAAAGTCTATCTGGATGGTAAAGAATACACTCTTTGCGGTGTGATTTCCAATCGATGGGCAACAGCGGTTGGCGGGATGGAAGGATTTACCAGCGAGGATACAGAGGGTGCATCAGGAGAACACTTTCTTTATGTAAAGTTTGATGAGAAGAAGAACTTAAAAACACAAAGAAAAGCATTTCAGGAAGAATTTCATATTCCGGATGGTGGGATGATGGTGAATAATACGGTTGTGTCTTTTTTTGGAGAGGGACAGCCGTCTGCTTTTTGGGAGATAATGAAAACGCCTGGTTCGAATTTTACTACAGCACTGCGGATTGCCCGGGATGAATTTAATCTGACCGTTAATGGTGTAATTTTAATTCTTGGTATCTTTAGTTCTTTTATTATTTACAGTATCTTTCATGTCTCCATTATGAAGAGGACTTCACAATATGGTATCATGGAAGCATTGGGAACAGGGGAAAAAAATATTTTCTGGTTACTGTTCATGGAACTTGGTTTGTTATTTGCCTTGGGATATCCAATAGGAAGTTTGATAGGGAATGGGATAATCGGCTTGTTTTATGCCAAATTTTCCAATGTGTTTGCAGATGCGGATGCCGTTTCCAGACATTTTTACATAAGCTATAGAGCAGTTATTTTTGGGGCAGTCTTTCTGGGAATTCTGTTATTATTGATCAGCTTTATAAGTGTTAGAAGGTTACATCGGATTTCAGTGGTTGATGTTATGAAAAACAGCAATGATAAGAAGACAAGAAACAGAAAAAGTTACAGTAAAAGTTCCAGGCAGATGACAGACGTAATTTCTGAAAAATTTATGTTTGCAAGGAAAGGGACTTTGATCAGCATCCTGTTTTCCCTGGCACTTGGGAGTATTATTTTTTTATGTACGACTTACGTTACGGTTAACACCCGGCTAAATAATGAACTGTCTCTAAAGGCGGATGACGGGTTGGGGTCGGATTATCAGGTTTTTCTGGAAACCTCATCATTTATGGACACCATTCCGGGAGACGCTGTATCCAACATAGAACAAATACCCGGAATAGAATCCGTTCATCCCGTAAGTTATTACCTGGGTGAAGTAGAAATACAGCGGGATATCTTGCAGTGGAAATCTTATTTTCCGGAAATTGACAATGACCCCAATCATTTAATGGACCCAAGAATGATGGAATATTTTAATGGGATCTGTACGGAGAAAGAAAACGGGGAATACGGAATAAAAAGTAATATCTACGGATACGATGCCCAAATGCTGGATGGACTGAAGGATTATCTTCTGGAAGGAAATATAACCCCCAGGGGGATGGAGCAAAAAAATACGGTAATACTTCGGACCCTGATGGATGGACAGGGACATTATGACGGGCTGAGTATTCATCCTGGGGATACGATAACCGTAAAAGTACCAAAAAGTCCCGATGTCCCGGAGGAGGCATTGAAATTCGGAGATCAGGACTGGTTTGAAGAAAAGGAATTTGTGGTATCTGCCCTTGTAAAACGGTCAATGGCGGCTAATCCCTATTTCATTGGAAAAGATGGATTAGACCTGATAATGACCAATGAGCAGATGATGGAGAACTTCGGTATTGCGGACTATAATATGATCAGTATCAATCAAGAAGAAAAGGAAGACAGCGGGGAGATTGTCCAGGAGATCAAAGAGAAAATCTCCCATATACCCAGATGCCTGATCAAAGATTATACAGCGGAAATAAAAGTACAGAACAGTTACCTGAAACAGAAGATGGTATTTTTTTATGGGATAGCTGTGATCCTGCTTATGATCAGCTTAATGCATATTATTAACAGCATGAACCACCTGGTATTGTCCAGAAGACATGAATTTGGAATTCTCAGAGCGATGGGGATTACGGACACCGGATTTTTAAAGATGATGTTAAAAGAAGGACTGCGCTATGGATTATATGCCAGTATTGTCACTGTTGTGGCATACATTGGACTGGAGAAAGTGCTTCTGTACCTGCTTACCCATGTGTATTTATATATCAACCCCAATATCAGGGTAAATATATGGGTAATAGTTGGAATTGTAATCCTGAATCTGATGATTAGTGTCGGGGCAGTATTTATTCCGGTGAAAAAGGTACTTGGTGATTCCATTATTGAAGAAATAAACAGAGAATGATAAATCCAGGAAACAGGGCTTGATAAAATTAATTTTTTGGATATACTTATAGTAAGACTCAAAAATGGGACAGGATTAGAAAGAAGAGTGGAACTATGCGTATTGGATTTATATCAGACCTTCATATTGATTTTAACAGGCAGTTTGATTTCCTTGAGATTTTATCTCAAGTGATAGCGGATAAGGCACTGGATACGGTTGTTTTTCTGGGAGATACTTCTACGGGAGCCAAGGATGCCCTTCGATTCTATGATGCATTGGCGGTTAAGACCAAAGCTCAAGTGCGCATCGTTCCGGGTAACCATGATATGTATGTGGAAAATCTCAGAAGAAAAAGCAAAGACAGGATTAACAGAGAATCCAGTGCTTTTCATGACAGTATCCTATTTCATAAAGAGTATTCCCTGATGGAAAATCCGATTGTGACAAAGCACTGGTACATTACCGGTATCGGTGGATGGTTTGATTACAGCTTTGGAAAGAGAAAACCCGGGGACCCGCCAGGGAAGGCGGCTAATAGTATCATATCCCGTTTCTTTTGGCCGGATCAGAAGGTGATTCATGGGGGTGTGATTGATTATGAACGGGATGTCAGGCTGGTCATGAAGGATATCAGAATGCTTCAGAAGTCTTTTGAAAAAGAGGCAGCACAGGGAAAGAAGCGCTGTGTCGTTATGCATATGCTTCCAACCGGAGAACTGATCAGAGCCTATCCCATTCCATTTTATAATAAATTGATCAACCAGCTGGGAAGTGAAAGGTATCGCCATTTCTTTGAAAAAAATGAAGTTTCATTAAGTATCAGCGGTCATTCCCATATGCCAATGAAAATACAGAAAAATGGTATCCGCTATGTAAATGTTTCTCTGGGCTATACATTTCAATGGACAAATCCTGCGGATGCCTATGGGGAAATTTCAAAGATTCTATATATTCTGGAAGACTGCGGATTATCTGGGGATTGACCGGAAGAGAGGATATATCATATGTATAAAATACCCACCATGTTATTATGTGATCTTGCGTATTTTTCTGCAAAGTTTTTTCATTTCAGAAGAAGAAATCATTTTTAGGAAAGTAATGAGACATCATAGAAAGAGGAATAATTATGCTATGGAATAGTATTCAGAGTGTTTTGTCACTGTTGATTATGATTGGAATCGGATGGGTGATTGCAGGCAGGGCGTGGTTTGGTAAGAGTGGAATGGATGTCTGTTCCAAATTCTGTGTAAAAATAGCCATACCCTGTTATATGTTTTATAATGTTCTTACGACATGTAAAGACCGGTCCGAATTATTTCGAATTGTGAAAAACCTCCCGATACCGGTTATGGTAATTCTGGTGTGCCTTGGGATCAGTGTACTGTTAGCGGTCCTTTTTCGGGTAAGTAATAGCCGCAGAGGGGTGTTCATTAATGCAGTGACTTTTTCCAATACAACGATTGTGGGATTTCCGGTTATTATAGCATTAATGGGAGAAAAAGCCCTGTCCGATGCTATGGTGTATTATATGGCGAATACCACATTGTTCTGGACCCTTGGAACCTGGCTGCTGCGCAGGGATTCCGGGCAAAAAACGAGACCCGGGTGGAAAAAGGAAATAAAAAATATCTTTTCCCCTCCCCTCGTGGGATTTCTGCTGGGAGTTGCGGTGGTACTGTTAAAAATTAATCTGCCTGAATTTTTAATGAGTTCCATAAGCTATGTAAAACAGTCCACAACAGCACTGTCTATGGTCTTTATCGGCAGCGTTATCAGTATGACGGACCTAAAAGAAATCCGTTTCTCCAGAGAGCTGATTATGATACTTGCGGGACGATTTGTTATAGCACCTGCGATTATGTTCGGGCTGTGCCTGCTTCTGCCGGTTGATCCTCAGCTGCAGCTTGTATTTTGTATCATGACGATTATGCCTGCCATGACTCAGCTTGGTATTATGGCAAAAGAAAGCGGAAGTGATTATTCATTTGCTTCCGTGGTAATTACCGTAACGACGATTCTGGCAATGGCTGCAATACCGGTTTATATGCAGATATTTGGAAAGGCTTTCGGAGTATCGTGAGCCGCCGGACGCACGATTTGTATTCCACAAACTGGAACGCACAGCTGCCAGAAAGGATTTTTCAAATACGCTCAAGAAAAGGATGTTTACATATATGGAATTTTATGAAATGAAAGAAACGATGGTCATGGACCTGGCAAATTTGTTTATGAATGCGTTTAATGCATCGCCCTGGAATGACAATTGGACTGAGGAGACCGCAGCCAGGAGAATCCGACAGATGATAACCGGCGAAAATGCATATGGCATTGCCGGGTATCTGGATGGAGAGCTGTGCGGTATGATTGTGGGGAGAGAAGAACAGTACTACGACTGTGTACATTTTGAAATCAAAGAGTTTTGCATGGATGTTTCTATGAAAAATAAGGGACTGGGAAGCATCCTGTTAAAAGAGTTTGAGGAGAGGCTGAAGGAAAAGGGGATTGATAAAGTAATTCTCTGGACCAGCCGGGATCCCCGGACAGAAGGTTATTATCAAAAAAAGGGATACGAAACCAATGCATTTCTAACGGTGATGGAAAAAATGATTTCCGGTTAACTATGTGAAGCCGGGCATACGAATATGTCCATCTCGCAGATTACGTCTGTAAATAGAGAGGATTTTATTCTCCAAATAAACTATGATGATACAAGAGGTGATACAAATGGAATGGATTGAACAATTAAATGAGGCAATTAAATATATAGAAGACAATCTGAGCGGGGAAATAGAAATCAAAGAAGCGTCACGGATGGCCGGCTGCTCCACATATCATTTCCAGCGGATGTTTTCTTATATCGCCGGTGTACCTTTAGCAGAGTATATCAGACGCAGACGGATGACCCAGGCAGCTTTTGATCTGTGTAACGGAGATAAGGTTCTGGATGTGGCATACCGTTACCAGTATGAATCTCCTACGTCATTCAATCGAGCCTTCCAGGGTGTCCATGGGTTTCCGCCTTCTGCAGCAAAGCAGCAGGGTATAACGTTGAAAGCCTACCCCCGTATCAGCTTAAAAATGGTAATCAAAGGAGAAGCGGAGATGGAATATCGTATTGAGAAAAAGGAAGCATTTCGAATTGTTGGAATGAAGGAAAGCTTAAGTAAGGATTTAGAAGAGAATTTCAGGGAAGTACCGCAGATGTGGGCAAAGGCAGCGCAGTCAGGCATCCTGGAAAAACTGGCTGGAATGATGAATCAGGAAGTCAAAGGAATACTTGGAGTCAGTGCCTGCCTGGAAGAGGATAACTGGTGCTATTACATTGGTGTGGCGACAGACCAGCTTGCAGCAGCAGGAACAGAAGAATATATAGTACCGGCAGCAACCTGGGCTATCTTTTTTGGTACAGGAACCATGCCGGACAGCATCCAGGATATTGAGAGAAGAGCTGTGACAGAGTGGCTGCCAACTTCCGGCTATGAATACGGTAATGCACCGGATATCGAACTGTATTTAAGTCCGGATCCAGCCAATGCAGTATTTGAAGTGTGGATGCCGGTTGTAAAAAAATAAGTTATGGAATAGGAAAAATGGAATGAAAATGGGATGCCTGCAGTTATTTATCACTGCAGGTATCCCATTCTTTGTCCAGTAATTTTGTAAGTTCTGAATAATCCATGCCATCCAGAATATATTCCATAAAATATCTTTCAGCATTTTTATAAAATCGGTTAGGCCAGGTGCCGCTGGGATCATCGATATACTGGTTTTTATCCACATATTTTTCAATATCTTTAGAAACGGGATCTTCCGGAATTGGTGCACCAATTACACTGGAAAAGGTCTTCGTACTGTCCACATATATCTTAGCAGCTTCCTGGGTTGAGAGAAAATCCAGGTAGAGTTTTGCTTCTTTTGGATGTTTGGTATCAGCGCTTATGGATAAATAATAATCACAATAGTAGCTGATCTTACTACGGTCAGGATCATCGGAAACCGGCAGGGGCATAAATCCCAGCTCTACATCGGGATTATAATTTTGAATGAGAGAAGTTGCCCAGGAACCCTGAAGCATCATCGCCGCTTCTCCATTGGCAAGCATGGAACAGGCGTCCATATAACCCACTTCAAATGCGGTATCGGTATTGCCATAGGCATAGACGTAATTCTTCGGTACATCAGCAATTAACTGCCACTCAGGGGTGTCGGAAAAGGAAACCTCCTCCCGGTTCCTTTTCTGATTCCAGTCCGGATAAGATCCGTATACGGCATAAAAGGCGGGACGAAGGGAAAAATGCCCAACCCAGAGATCTTTGTAACCAAGGGCAAAAGCGGCAATATTCTTTGAAGCCAGAACCTGATGGACGTTAGTCAGTTCTGACAGGGTCCTGGGCGGTGTAAGGTTATTCTCTGAAAACACGGCCTTGTTATAAATGACACCTACTCCCGAGTATCCAATTGGGAAGAAATAATCCCGGTTGTCCTTTACCGTATCAAAGGTTACCTTTTTTACATTCTTCATAAAAGGTTCATCGGTGAGATCTATAAGGATGCCGGCATTTGCCTCAATGGTTGTTGCGGAATAGATATCCGGTGTCCGGTTCTGTGCCCGCCTGTTCTGCAAGGTCAGGTCGAAATTGCTGGGAGTCTCATAGTGAACGGTAATATTGGGATACTTTTTATGGAAAGCATCTGCCAGTTTCGTATAAGCTTCCGGTGCTTCCTGGCGTCCGTGCATCACATACAGATCGATCTGATCCGGAGCATCAGACTCAGATGTGCCGTCTGCCCCGGAAAAAGAGAAACTGCAGCCTGCAGTAAATACCAGAATCCACATGATCATTGAAATGAGATAAACATATTTTTTCATAGATAGATTTCCTTTCAACCCTCGTTCTCCTTGGTATCCAGTTTTTCAATGAGCGTTGGTGAGCAGGCAAAGTATTTTTGAAATGCTTTCGTAAAATAATAGGGGTTTTCGTAACCCACCATTTCTGCAATTTCCTTAATCAGGAAAGAATCACTGGACAATAATTCCCTTGCTTTTTCCATTCGTATCCGGGTAAGAAAACTGCTGAAGTTTTCTCCTGTTTCTGATTTGAACAGGCGGCTTAAATAGATATGGTTCATATAGTACTTTTGGGCAAAAGCAATCAGGCTGATTTCTTCACCATAGTTAACTTTTACATACTCACATATTTCTTCGATCACATTCTTTCCGGCGGGAGCCTTGGCTTTTTCGATTTCATCCAGAATATTCTGAAAAATCTTCATGAGATATTGGTTAATCAAAACAGTGGAACACATGGGGGATACAATATTTACCGTTTCGGATAATTCCGGGCATTTCATATCTTTTTCAAAGCACGCTTTTTCCAACTGCATGGCAGCCCGGATCACCGCATTTTTATATGTAGGAAGATGATAGTAAGCGGCTGTTCTGGAAATGGATCCAATGTGCTGTATAAAAAGAGGAATCATTTTCCGGTTTCTGTTCTTAACAATGCCGCTGAGTAATTTTTCATCCAGTGTATAGGAATAGGTACTTTGGTCCAATTCTTTGATATCATCGTAAAAAATGTTCTGTGGAAATGGCTGCCCGATCAGCTCATAATCCAGTGCGGTCTTTGCCTGCCGATAGGAGAGCGGAATGGACTGGTATCCTTTTAAAAAGGTCCCCGTGCCGCTTTTTAAGGTATAGCCGCTGTACTCGCCCAGCTTTTGAAATTCAGTGAAGATGGATGCCCGGTGAAGGGGACGGTCCGGCGTTCCTTCCCAGAGCAGAATAAACTCTTCCTTGCGATGACGGCTTTTAAACAGAATACACTCTTTACGCGTGATTTTTTCCTCAATAAAAGAAATCCATTGCGCCAGTTCCTCCTCGGTGAGAGCAGTTAGGGCGGTATCCGGATCCTGCTTTGCCACATACAGAATTTGCACTGTAAAATATTTATCATTTAATTCAAAACCTATTTTGGACAATTCTTCAATAATCTTTTCTTTACCAAAGTCTTCCGGACTTACCAGTGAATTTAATAATTTTTCCTGAAGGAGCGGGACGGTCTGCTGTATTTTTTCTTTCACCTGGATCTGCTCCATGCGGTCCTTTAATTTTGTATGAATTTTATCAATGGCTTTATTCAGCACATTCTTCAGTTCCGTTTCTTCCACAGGCTTTAATAAATATTCGCACACGGAGGAATTGATGGCTTTTTTTGTATATTCAAAATCAGTATAACCACTGATAATAATTTTTTCGCAATCAGTATTGGTATCTGTGAGATAGTCAAGCAGGGTACATCCGTCTCCGTTGTTCATATTCATATCAGTAATAACCAGATCAATGGGATGTGTCTTAAGAAATTCCACAGCATCGGTGGCATTCTCGAATTCTCCGGCTAACTCCAGATTGAATTCTCTCCAGGGTACAAGGTTGATGATGCCTTTTCGTACCCAGTATTCGTCTTCACATACGATAGTACGGATCATGATACTGCCTCCTGTTCTTTCATATTAGTGCTTTGATAGGGGAGTTTTAAAGTGATAACAGTTCCTTCATACTCTTCACTGTCGATTTCCAGTAAAACATTTTTATTATAGTAGAGCCGCAAACGTGCGTAGACATTTTTAATCCCGATACTGGGACTGCTGTCACTGTAAAAGCCGGTTGCCGGAGTCAGAAGTTCTGTTTGAAGCTGCGCCAGCTTATCAGGTGGAATACCGGCACCGTCATCCGATATCTGAATCGTTAACCATTGTTCTTTGGCTGTAACGGTTAGTAGAATAAACAGCTTCTCATGAGAGGGGCAGAATCCGTGCATAATTGCATTTTCAATCAATGGCTGCAGCGTTAGCTTCAGCAGCGGAAAGTCAGCATATTCTTCATTGGACTGGATCTGATAATCCAGTTTTTCCAGGTGACGGATTTTCTGGATATCCAGATAGTGGGTCACATGTATCAGCTCGTCCTGGATGGTGGTGGAATTCTCTGCCGTTTTAATACTGTAACGCATCATTTTACCAAGAGAATTAGCCATTGTAGTAATTTCCGGAATTTTGTTAATCGATGCAATGCTGGCTATGGACTGCAAAATATTGTATAGAAAATGGGGATTAATCTGTGCCTGCAGGGCTTTAATCTGAGCATCTTTTTGCTGCGCAGTCAAGACATACTCCTTTTCTATCAAATCATTAATGCGGTCCAGCATGGTATTAAAACTCATGGAGAGCTCACCTACTTCATCATTAGAGGTAATCTCAGCCCGGATATCCATCTGGTCATTGGAAACCGCCTTCATAGTGCCGGAAAGAGATTCGATAGGCGTAGAGATCCGCTTGGATAAAATCCAGGTAATGAAAAGTCCCAGGGTCAGCACCAAAACTCCCGCTAAAACGCTAAACAGCGCCACATGGCGGCTTTCGCTGGTGTAGACGGATTTTGGAATCAGGGAAATGATCCGCCAGTTATTCACCTCAATGGGAACAGGCAGTGCCATATAGGTATCCTGCGATATGGTGAGGTAGCCGATGGATTCGCAGTTTAACAGGGTATCAGCCGCCCCCGGAACCTGGGTCAGTCCCGCATCTGTTGTATAGATCACCTCTCCGGTGTCAGTCATGATGATATTCTGCATACCTACGTAAGCATTTAATCCCATGGTCAGTTTTTTCAAAACTTCCAGGTCGATATTAAAAAATAATAGACCTTTATTCTGGTAATTCGTATTTACATTAGCGGTCTTTCGAACCACGGTGATGACTTCTTTATTTACATCGTTTGCTCCCCGCTTGTAATAGAGTTCCTGGTGTGAGGGAAGGTATAAAATATTTGTATTTTCATTTTGTTCCAACTCATTAACGGCTGTCTGAAACCAAGAGGGTGAGCCTGAAAACGAAAAATTCCGCTCAACATTCATTTCCCCTGCAATGCAGGAAATCAGCATATCATTGGTTGGGTTGATATAATTAATGCTGTGTATATAAAGGGAAGCGCCCAGTGGTGTGCTCAGCAGATCCGAAAGGTTATAGGTGAGCAGATAATTCTCCAACGGGGAAGCCTTGCTGCTGGCATTATAAAGAGATGAAAAATTCGGACTGGTGGTAATAGATGAATAAATCCGGTCAATTTCATCAAATATAACCTGGAAATCCTGGTCAGCCAGAGTCGCCATCTGGTTATTTAAAATCTTTGCATTCCGGTTATTGGAACGGCTGGAGATTATGTAATTCAACGAGATAGTAATCAGCAGCAGGAACAGTACCAGAATAAAAAATATTGTAAATAATTTCGTGCGGATACGGTTAAAACGGTATTTGGGTTTCAAGTTTCACATCCTTATCTTTGCTATGAAAAGTGAATTGTGAGCGGGGTATATAAAGGTATTTTAACATTTTAAAACGGGGTTGACAATGAGCTTTCCCAAGAATGGGAAGAGAAAGTTAAGGTATTTACGCCGGGCGGCACTAGTAATTGAAGGAGGGTGATGCCAATGAGCTTGATGGAAACACTGACGTTATTGCTTGTAATATTTTCGGCATTGTCATACATAGACAATAAACACAACAAAAAATAGCATCCCGACTGAAAAAGTTTATTTTGTTCACTCCCAAAGTTTATTTAGTTCATTTTAAACTGGCAGATGAAAAGTTATAATTACCTCAGAAAACAGGAGAACATCCAAATGAAAAGGAAGGTAAGGAATTATGAAAAGAACAGTTAAATTTACAGCTCTTGCATTATCGGTTATGATGGCGGGCGGTCTGCTTGCAGGCTGCGGAGGTGACAAGTCTTCTGCAGAAGCAGCAACCTCAGCCGGTACAGGATCAGCAGTCAGCACAGACAGTAAGGACGTGGCGTTAAAGGTGTGGGCGGATCAGGATGTACTGGATATCACCAAGGATCTGGTGGAGCAGTTTAAAGCAGCTCATCCGGAAAAGAATTATACCATCGATGGTGTGTTTTCTGAGAGTGGCAAGGCGGAAGAAGAGGTGAAGAAAGATCCGGAGGTGGCAGCAGATGTGATTGCATTACCTCATGATCAGCTGGGACAGCTTGTCGAAGCAGGCACCTTATATGAAAATACCAAATATGTAGACAGAATTAAGAGCGAGGATACGCCGACAGCTTTGGATGCGGCTACCTATAAAGATACCGTTTATGGCTATCCATATGCAGTGGAAGCAATGTATCTGGTTTACAATAAATCCATGCTTACGGAGGAAGATGTGAAAACTTTCGAAGGAATTACTGCGAAAGCTAAAATCGGATTAAATGTGGCGGAAGAGGGAACCAACTACACAGTAGCTCCGATGTATATTGCAAACGGTTGTAAGCTTTTCGGAGATAATGGAGAAGACATTGCAGATACCACTTTTAATTCCGAACAGGGCGTAAATGTAACGAAATGGATTGCTTCTCTGAAAGATAATAAAAATGTAGTTGCATGTAATGCAGATGCTATGAATAAGTTAAAATCCGGCGAAATCGCTGCTATGGTTACCGGTCCCTGGGGCAAAAAGGATATTACAGATGCACTTGGAGAAAACCTTGGGGTAGCTGTTTACCCAACTGCTGACTTTGGTGATGGAGCAGTTCAGCTGCGTTCTTTCCAGGGCGTTAAATTACTGGCTGTAAATGCAGCTACCAAGTATCCCTTAGATGCAATGGAACTTGCTGATTTCCTTACAAACCAGGAGAGCCAGAAAGCAAGGTTTGACGGAAATGGCAATATCCCCTGCAACAATGCATTAAGAGAATCCGATGAAGTAAAAAATGACATGATCTCCGGTGTTGTATCTGAAATGACTCAGGAGGATTACACCGTATTAATGCCAAAACTTTCTGAACTGCGTTCCTTCTGGGATATTCTGGATCCGATTATTATCGATGCATATGCGGGTAAATTATCAGATGCAGATATTCAGACGAAACTGGATGCCCTGGTAAAAGATACCGCCAGTGCAGCGGCTGCCAATTAATAAGTCAGGCAGAGGCAGTGCCTCCCGGCGTATTTATGCCGGGCGGCACTAGGCATAAGTATTTTTCAGATTCGGTAAACACGCATCTGTCAAAGCATTGGCCGGTCATGAAGAATCATGGCTGGCCATTTCAGAGGAGATAAGGAAATGCAGACAAAAAAGAAAAGAAGAGGAAATCCTGTTAAGAATTTTATAAATGGATTTAAAAGCGGGGATCTGTCCGTTCGTTTATCTTATTTTATCATGGGAAGTGCCAATCTGATGAATCATCAGATTATAAAAGGATTACTGTTTCTGGCAATCGAAGCAGTGTTCATATTCTACATGATATTTTATGGGGCAGGAGCACTTGGCGGCCTGGTAACCCTGGGTACGCAGGCACAGGGCTGGGTCATGGATGAAAATCTGGGCATTAAGGTCCAGGTCCAGGGAGATAATTCCATGCTATTCATGATTTATGGACTGGCAACCGTGATCATCATTGCACTGTTTATCGCAGCTTATTTTGTAAATATAAAAAGCGCTTGGAATATCCAGATGTTAAAAGCATCCGATAAGAAAATACCTTCCTTTAAGGAAGATATTCATTCCTTACTGGACAGCCGTTTTCATATTACATTATTGGGACTGCCCACAATCGCTGTACTAATTTTTACCATTTTGCCGCTATTGTATATGATCTTGCTGGCATTTACAAGCTATGACCACAATCATCTGCCGCCCAAGAACTTGTTTGGCTGGGTTGGATTCAGTAATTTTGGTTCTATGCTGGGCGGAAACATTGCCGGTACTTTCTTTCCGCTATTAGTGTGGACGCTGATCTGGGCACTTTTGGCTACTGTTACAAACTTTCTGGGAGGAGTCATACTGGCGCTTTTAATTAACAAAAAGGGCATACGTCTTAAGAAATTTTTCCGTACAATTTTCGTAACTACAATTGCGGTGCCTCAGTTTGTATCTCTTCTGATTATGAGAAATATGCTTCATGCATCCGGTCCATTGAACACATTATTGCAGAATATTGGTTTGATTGATCAGCCAATTCCGTTTTTAACAGATCCTCTGGTGGCAAAATTCTCGGTTATTATGGTCAATATGTGGGTCGGCATTCCATTTACACTGATTGTAGTAACCAGTATTTTAACCAATCTGCCGGAGGATCAGGTGGAAGCAGCCAGAATGGATGGTGCCAACACCTTACAGATATTCAGAAAAATTACACTGCCCCAGATATTCTTTGTTATGACGCCTTCACTGATTCAGCAGTTTGTAGGTAATATTAACAGCTTCAACGTGATTTATCTGCTGACCGGAGGTGCACCGCTTAACAGCAACTTCTATGCGGCTGGAGACACGGATCTGCTGGTAACCTGGCTTTATAAACTGACGGTAGAGAAGGCAGACTATAACCTGGCATCTACAATCGGTATCATCACATTTGTCATATGTGCAGTATTCTCGCTGATTACCTATACCAGATCAGCCGCTTACAGTAAGGAGGATATGTATCAATGAAACTGAAAAATAGATTAGGCAATACGGTTACATACATCATACTGATTGCCCTTAGTATTCTGTGGATATTCCCGATCATCTGGATCGTTCTGACATCATTCAGAGCGGAGAGCGGACAATTTGTTTCCTACTTTATACCAAAGGGATTTACGTGGAACAATTATAAAATGCTCTTTACCATGAGTGAATACCCTTTCTTCAGATGGTTTTCCAATACCTTGATTGTGTCGGTGGCATCCTGCCTGTTAAGTACATTTTTGACCACATCTATGGCATATGTATTATCCAGGTTAAGATTCCGCATGAGAAAACCGATCATGAAAATCGCCCTGGTACTGAACATGTTCCCGGCATTTATGAGCATGATCGCAGTTTATTATATTTTAAAGGCAATGGATCTGACACAGAGCCTGCTGGCACTGGTACTTATTTATTCTTCCGGAGCTGCACTTACCTTTTATGTGGCAAAAGGATTTTTTGACACCATGCCAAAAGCATTGGATGAATCTGCGAAGATTGACGGGGCAACCCAGTTCCAGGTATTTACTAAGATCATATTTCCACTGTCAAAGCCTATGATCGTTTATACGGCACTGACCGCATTCATGGCTCCGTGGATGGACTTCATCTTTTCCAAGGTTATCATGGGGGATAAGCTGGAAAACTATACGGTTGCAATCGGATTATATACGATGATGACAAAGTCAAGTTCCAATACGATGTTTACGGTATTTACTGCAGGATGTGTGATAATTGCCATTCCGATATCGCTGCTGTTCATATACATGCAGAAATATTATGTGGAAGGTGTTACAAGCGGAGCAGTTAAGGGGTAGTAAGACCGTTAAAAAGTCAAATACTCCGCTCATTGCTCGCGGGAATAAATATTACAGGCGCATATTTGCGCAGATGGAGGAGAAAATGCTTAAAAAGTGGTGGCATAATACAATTGGATATCAGATCTATCCAAAAAGTTATCAGGATACGAATGGAGATGGCATCGGTGATATCAGAGGTGTTATTCAGCATCTTGACGATCTTCTGGATCTGGGAATCAATGTGATCTGGTTATGTCCGATTTACCAATCTCCCATGGTGGACCACGGTTATGATATTTCAGATTATGACCGGATTGACCCCATGTTTGGTTCGAATGAAGAGATGGAAGAATTGATCCGTGAAGCCGATAAAAGAGGAATGAAGATATTGATGGATCTGGTGGTGAATCATACCTCCGACCAGCATGAGTGGTTTCAAAAGGCGATGGCTGACCTGGACAGCGAATATGCCGATTTCTATATAATCCGGGAGGGGGACGGGGAGAATCCGCCTAATAACTGGCGTTCCATTTTTGGAGGCAGTGCCTGGGAAAAAATCGGAGATACTAACAAGTATTACCTGCATCTTTTTACCAAAGGCCAGCCTGATCTGAACTGGGAGAATCCCAAACTCCGGGAAATCATTTACGATATGGTAAACCGGTGGCTGGACATAGGACTTGGGGGATTTCGTATCGATGCAATCAGCCATTTAAAGAAGAACTTTGCATATGTAAACCGGCCGGCAGATGGACCGGACGGGCTTGCCAGTGCGTGGGATTTTTTCCGTAATGCCAAAGGACTCAATGTATTTTTGGATGAGTTAAAAGAAAAGACCTTTAAACCGCATAACGCATTCACAATTGGCGAAGTAGATGATGTCAGGCCGGAAGAACTGGGTGAGTTTATCGGAGACGATGGTTATTTTTCCACCATCTTTGATTTCTGCCACACGCAGTTTCATGTAAAGGATAAGGAATGGAAAGACTGTCCGTTAGAGATGATTCACGAATTACGGGACAGGCTGTTTGCAAAACAGGATTACGCGAAAGGTCATGGACTGATGTGTAATTTTACGGATAACCATGATACTTCCAGATCTGTGGAGCGGTTTATCCCGGAAGAGCACATTAATTTTTATAGTGAGTCCCTGCTGGCATCTGTTAATTTTTTCCTGAGAGGAATTGTGTTTTTATACCAGGGGCAGGAAATCGGTATGAGGGATTACCAGAAAAAATCCATTCATGAGTTTCTGGATCTGGCAACTTATAATAATTATAATGGATACCTGCTGAAAGGTATGACGGAAGATGAGGCTCTGGAAAAAGTAAACAACGAATGCAGAGAACACAGCCGTACTCCAATGCAGTGGAATGATAAGAAAAATGCAGGATTTACCGAAGGAATACCATGGTTCGATGTAAACCCCAACTATCGCGTGATCAATTATGAAGCACAGAAGAAGGATGACAAGTCCCTGCTCTCTTATTATAAAAAGATGATAGCCTTAAGAAAACGGGAAGATCTAGAGGAAACCTTCATTTATGGTGATACAAAGTCGAGATATGAAGACCAGGATGGGGTAATCGCGTATGAAAGGACTTATGAGGAAAATAGGGTTCTGGCAATTCATAACTGCAACGCCAGGGAAATCAGACTTCCATTGGACGATGTACCCGGTGAGGTACTTCTGAACAATTATGAGGATTGGAAAACTGGGAATGACAACGTTGTTCTTAAAGCATTTCAGAGTGTGATTGTGAAATTGAAATAGTTGAAAAAATAGATGAAACAATTCTGAAAATACGACTAAAATGGAGCGCTTTACAGCAGATGTGTAAACATCTCGGTAAATCGCTCTATTTTTGTATCATAATAGAATACGGAAAGCAAGTTCATAAGATGTTTTATGATAAGATTACCCTTAAAATAAGATTATTGACAAACACAGATTGATACTATATAATGAACATTGTTCAAGTTGAATTTAAAGGAGAAAATACATATGGATGTAAAATTAATTTTAGCGATCATTACGATAACCTTGGCACTGATATTTTATACGATTGGAGTTTTTTCAGAGCGAAAGGCGCATGTTCTGCGAAAGCCTCATGTTATCATATTCTGGCTGGGTTTGGTGTTTGATACCACAGGAACTACCATCATGAGTACCATTGCAGGGAGTAAGCCAGGTACCGGCGGACTGAATCTCCATGGAATTACAGGGGCGCTGGCAATTGCCCTGATGCTGTTCCATGCAGTCTGGGCAACGATTGTGCTGGTGAAAAAGGATGAACAGAAGCAGGAAAATTTTCATAAATTCAGCATCTTTGTATGGGCTGTATGGCTGGTGCCTTATGTGCTGGGAATGATTGTTGGTATGGGCAATTAAATTATCCTTTGCGGGGATGTGAAAACTGAATAAACAAGTAAGATCAACGGTGTGATATAGCTGATGAAGCTAATCATACCGTTTTTTGATTGTAATATTAACTAGTGCCGGACTGGTAAAGAAAAGATGAGTTTAATATTTTAAACATTTTTGGTTATCCACCCACCTGTTTCCTCAAGGCGAAGTAATATATAATAAATTTATCTCGAACATGACAATACACCCTAATTAAGAGAGCGGGTGTGAAAGAATGGAAAAGAGACCATTCAGCGAAAAATAAAATTAATTATGAAAGGAAGAGGCGGAATATGAAAAGAAGACGGATAAGTTTAGTATTAACAGGAATTGCAGCAATCGCAGCGGCGGGTCTGCTGGAATTGCCCCGGGAGACGGAATTAGCCATAAGGGAAAAAGATGGCAGACAATATATATTTGTCCTGAACTATAGCCACGAACCGGTTCAAATCTGTCTAAAACAGCCGATGAGGGATATGTATGCAGGAGCTGAAACCGAGGGGACTATAGAACTGAAAGCATATGAGACAAAAGTATTTTTAAAAAAATGATAGTATTTTACAGTGGTGAACAGCCTCTCATGAAGTGTGACTTTGTGAGGGGCTTTTTTTAATTGTGCAAAATAGATAGAATTTGACTTTAAATTCTTGATAAATGCATGGAAAATAGGTAAAAAAAGGAAGAAACAAACAAAAAGGAAAAATCTTCTAATAATATATTGAAAAAAGAAATTATTTTTGTAATAATACTAGGTATATCGACAGAAAACGGGTTCCGGTAAAAGAAAGGGGGGAAGGGGGAAATGGTTTTCCGGGTTTCTGTATCGGAGAATAACTGATCTTATCTTATGGGATATGAAAAAGGAGGAAATAATGTATATCAAGCAAAAACAAAAAAGATTTTTAGCAATGATGCTGGTAATCGTACTTGTCATTTCAGGGATACTGCCCCAGGGAGTAATACAGGCATCTGCGCAGGAAGAAAGCCTGCCCATATATTCCGGCAGAAATATGAGTATCTCTTCAGCGTCGGAGACCGTCAATATTACCCAGACATATCTGTCAAGCCTTTCATCGCTTAAAGAAGGAACGATAGCAGTGAGATATCGGTCCAGTCCCGGACAGGGTTTAAGCGCTTTGTTCAGTCTGTCCGGTACAAAGCCGGGGCAGGAGAATACCTATGCGGTTGCCTATGTAAATCCAACAGGTAACAAAGTGGGGGTGGAAGTACGTCAGGGGGATAACAGTAATGTAACAAATTATAACCAGGTCAGTGCCACAGCTTCGATTCGGGATGATCAGTGGCACACGGCGGTATATGTTTTTGGCAAGACGAAATTCCAGATATACCTGGACGGGAAGAAGCTTACAGAACAGGATAAGCCGGGGTTTTTTGACAAAATAACAGAAGCGGATTCCGTTAAAATTGGTGCGCTGGATCGTGCTCCGGCAAAAGGAGGAGCAAATCAATGGGTATTTAACGGTGACATTGATCTGGTAGAAGTGTATGGAAAGGCGCTTTCGGCAGAAGAGGCAGCAGAGCTTCAGATGGCAACTGCATATGAACCGGTTATTCCGGATGACCCAGAGGATGCAGTCCGAACCGATACGAGATTGTTCTACAATGGATTTGAAAATTCTGCGGCGTACCGCATTCCCTCCTTATTAACCACAACGGAGGGTACCATCATTGCAGCTATTGATAAGCGGCAAAGCGGTTCAGCAGATCAGGGTAATATTGATACGGTTATCAAAAGAAGCACAGACGGGGGAGTGACCTGGGAAGAAACAAAAACGCTGGTAAACCTTCCCTCGGGACAGAACAGACATGCACTGAGCATTGATGCCAATATGGTTCAGGATAAAAATACAGGCAAAATCTTTCTGATGGTGGATATGTTCCCGGAATCCAATGCGATTATGGATTCCGGAAGCCTGGTAACTTCATCCGGATATAAAGAGGTAAACGGAAAGAAGTATCTGATCTTAAGAGACTGTCCAAATTCAGAAAGAGGAAATACTTACACAAATGAATATACGATCCGGGAAAGCGGAATCGTGTTTGATGAAGCATCCGGGGAAGCGACCAATTATGTGGTACCCAATCTTGCGGATGGGAAACTTTATGAGAAGCGTACAGCCGAAACGGTAAATGCGGGAAATAAAGAGGAAATACAGGGAGAAGCAGCTGCCAAACAAGAAAGCGAAGTACAATCCAAAACGGCTGAGAACCCGGTGCTTCCGGAAAATGAAGGCGAAGCGTATCGGGAGACAGAAATACAGGAACCAGAAGCACCACTGAATACAGAAGAAGTACAGACGCCAGAAGCAGTTGCGGAATCCTTGACAGAAGCAGACCGTGTATCGGAATCCGCTCAGTCAGCTGGTCAGGAATCTGAGCCAACAGAAACCATAGCAGAACCGGTTTCCCAGACAGAGCAATTGCAGTACATAGGCAACATCTACCTATACACCGGAAACGAGGCAGCACCTTTAAAAGCAGTCAGAACCTCACATCTTTGGATGGTTACAAGTGAAAACGACGGCGCAGACTGGTCTGAGCCAGTAGATCTGAACGGACAGATCAAAGAAGACTGGATGCTCTTTACCGGAACCGGTCCGGGAGTGGGAATGCAGATGAGCGATGGACGTTTAATACTTCCGGTTTATATTACAAACAGCAATGTAGGCGGGAGCCAGTCAGCAGCAGTAATCTATAGTGATGACGGCGGTGAAACATGGGACATGGGCGAGACCGTGAATGACGGCAGAATCCTCAGTAATGGAAACGTACTGGAGACAAAAACCATGAATAACAACGGTGCAATGATGACCGAGTCCCAGGCGGTGGAAGTAACCAATGCAGAAGGGGAAAAGGAACTGAGGCTTTTCTGCAGAAACCAGGGTGGAAATGTAGCCATAGCTTCCAGTAAAGACGGTGGAGAGACCTGGGGAAATACGCTGAAGTTTGATTCCGCCTTAAGGGATGCATATTGTCAGCTGACGATTGTTCCTTATCCATATGATGTACCCGGATATGAGGGAAAGGAAATGTTCCTGTTCGCCAACCCGGACAGCACTTACGCCGCCGGACGAAATAACGGAACCCTCCGTCTTGGATATTATGAGCCGCAGACAGATGAATTTGTGTGGATTGCATCCAGAGTAGTTGAGCTTGGAAATTATGGATATTCATGCCTTTCCGTTTTGGGAGAAAATCAGATTGGATTATTCTGGGAAGGAGCGAACCTGGATCTGAACTATTCCACCTTTAATTTACAATGGCTGATGACAGACAAGACGCCGGTGGAAAGAACCGCACCAGTTGTACAGGCTGTCAAATGGGAAGGAAACCGGATTGAAGTAACATTCGACCAGCCCATGATGGTAATTGGCAGACCCCAGCTGGAAGCCAGCGCTGAGGGAGAGCCGGTTTCTATGGAATATGATTCCGGCAGCGGAACTACGAAGCTTTTATTCCGTCCGGGGGTAGATGACACCCGTGAGCTGACCTTTCGCACAATAACAGCCGAGGGCAGGAATTTTTACGGCAATGCACAAAATGTCAGGGTAGCCAATGACGGATTTGACGGATTTACCATACCGCCGTCTCAGGGACCATCCATAGAAACCCTCATAAAACCGGGATACAGTTCCATTAAAATCAGTTTTGTTCCGGCAGAAGGTATTACAGAGTATGATATTTTTCGAAGTGAAGATAAAAATGGAACTTATGAAAAAATAGGAAGCACCCAGGGAACCTCTTATACGGATCAGACAGGGGCAGGAAAGACCTTTTATTATCAGGTACGGTCCAAAGATGGAAATAAAGTATCGGATAAAATAGGTAATGCCAGTCCTACCGGTATAGAAGCCATGAAAGAAAATGCTGTCCTGTACAAAGATCTAAAAGGACAAGAATTCAATGGCAGCACATTGGTTGATGTGAGTGATAAAGCGGCAGAAGTTGGAAAGCTGTCTGCGGGGTCCGTAATTATTAAATTCAGAACCACAGATAAAAGCGGTAATCTGATGATGCTGATGGGGAAAACTGCGGGAGAATCTGCAGCTATAAACGGAGCAGTAAATAAAGCGTCCTTTTATTTAGAAAAATCAGATAACCTTATGCGGTACCGTGCAGATATGAAGCATACCAGGGCATCGGTAGCCGGGATTGATTATGCCGACGGCGAGTGGCATACAGCGATGGTTACCCAGGCAGACAGCGGATATGTCTTCCGGTTTGCAATTGACGGAGTGGAAAGAGGTAAATTTACGGGAGACAGTAATAAAGGATTTTTCTCAACCGTGCAGAACTTAAATCAGCTCACCATAGGAGGATACTATAATGGCAATACCCAGACGGTATCCAATGGTTTTAAAGGTGAGATTGGGTATGTAGTGGTGACGGAGGAAGCAGCCAGTTTAGAAGACACCCTTGAAATTACCAAGACTGAAAGCGGTATATTATGTGATTTACCGGAGCAGATGTTTGACCAGTCCAAAGATAATACCTGGGTATTTGCCGGTGGAACAGATGTAGAAGGGGGCTACGGCGTAACCCAGGGCATCCGCAATTATGTGGGGCAGTTCGAAGAGTATATCCGCTGGACAAAAAATGGCGGTGTTATGGGCCGCCAGCGCTATATGATCAATACTGGAAAAGCTGGTAATACAATGGCAGATATTAAGGATCAGTTTGATAATCTGGTGGGAAAATATGACCCGAGAGCACTTGCCGTAATGGTAGGTAAAGAGGATTATCAGGCTGGAACAGAAGGGCTGGAAGCATTTAAAGCATCCCTTGGGGCACTGGTTGATAAAGCACTTGTGCTGCGTAACGGCACCGGATATCTGGTTATTCAGGCACCTTATGCCCAGGCAGATGACAGTGAAAACCAATTGGCGGCTGCGTATACAAATGCTGTAAAGGAAGTTTACGATGGCTTAAGCGATGCACAGAAATCAAAAGTCATGGTCGCAGATCATTTTAAGAATACGGACAATGGTGCATTTAAAAAGAATTGCCTGGATACCCAGGGAAGCATCAATGCGCTGGGGCATCTGGAAATTGCAAAACAATTTGCCAAAGTGACATATGGTACTGCGGATGGATTTCCGGTGGGCGAAGCAGATCTTTCTTTGAAAAAAGAAACGACACCTTCCAAATATTCCGCTGAAGTGCCAAAGATAACAGCATCCGATACACAGCTGACTGTAAATATTCCGGATACAGCTTTGGAAGGCATTACCGGGTGGCGTTATGAGCTGCAAATTGAAGACCAGACCATAAGCGGAGGGTTTACTGATAGGCAGGCAGTAATAGGCGGACTCCCAACGGGCGCAGGCTATACGTTAACGGTGAAGTCTGAAGACGGGGATACACAGCTTGCAGCCGTTACAGGAAAAGTGTTGCAGGGCAATGAAAGCCAGGTAAAACCGGTGACACAGATCGAATTAAGTGATCTTCAAAAACAGATCAGGGCAATTGCAGAAAAGGAAGAGCCGGCAACCTGGCTGTTCGTAGGTGACAGCATAACACACGGTGCCCTGCACACCAAAGGCTATGATTCTATCCATCAGACATTTGAGAAATATTTAAAAGAGGAACTGGGCAGGAAAGATGATGTGGTCATTAATACCGCTGTATCCGGTGCAACCACAGCGGAACAGGAGGCAAATTCAAACGAAAGACTGGATAAATACAATGCAGATGTAGTGATCGTCATGCTTGGAACCAATGATGCTTCTAATGAAACGGTTCCCACAGACCGCTACAAAGCAAATCTGGAAAGTATTGTAGATAAAATTCATGCAAAAGGCGCTGTTGCTGTATTACGAACGCCGAATCCACTGAGACCGGAAGCGGGAAACAGGGCAGTAAACCTGCCGAAATACGCGGAAGTAATCCGTACTGTTGCAGCGGAAAAAAATGCTGTATTAGATGATCATTTTGCAGAGTGGAGCAAAGAATTAGAAACCAGAGCGTATTTATGGCAGAATACCTATTGGAATAATGACAGCATTCATCCCAATCCAAACGGCCAGCTGAATATGGCGCAGTCACTGATTCGCGCCTGCGGGTTATTTAATGAAACCAGTACCATCTGTAACCTGTCATATGAACTTCCCCATACGGATGAGCAGAGTGACAAGGCAATTGGAGCAGCTGCGTCCGGAGACAAGATTGCAGTTGATCTAGAAGCACTTGAAAAAAGTTATGGAAGTTCCTTTGGGTCAGCAAAAATCCAGGCTGTCTGCGATGGAAAAACATATACGGCATCCGCAAAAAAGGGTGAACAGTATGGAACACTTCGCAATCTGCCCGTAAATAAAACTTATCAGGTTACGGTAAAGGCAGACTTGCTGGAAACCAGTAAATCCGTGACTTTCCAGACAGAAACAGTAGAGCTGAAAGAAGGGGAAGCGATAATCGGGCTTGGCTTTGCCGGTAAAAAGCTGACCGATCTGACACCGTCTGCATTGGCGGGAACCTTCTACGTCAGTACGCTGGCACCGGAAGGAACACCGGTATATAGCCTCTGCCAGGGAGAAAACGATACAGACAATGATAAGTTCGTCATTGAAGGTGATCAGTTAAAAGTAAAGAAAACACTGACAGAAGGAAATACCTATTCGGTAAGAGTAAAGGCAAGTATCACAGAAATCTCGGAAGAGCAGGTCTTTACCATCAAAGCATTAGGCAGGCATCTGATTATTGATGAAACCAACATGGAAATTGAGAGCGGACACCCAATTGACCTGACGGGGAAATATTTAGAAGAGATAAAGGAATTAGAGGAGGGAACATTATTTGTAGATTTTACCTCCTCAAATACATCGATACAGTCTCTGTTCAGCGTATCTCTGGGGGATGATCCTGCTGCCGCAGCCCAGAATACCCATATGCATGTTTATACCAACGGGGAAAACCTGGGTGTGGAGATCCGAAACCAAAAAGGAGATCCGGTATTTGACTACAAAGGGGCAGAATTGCTGAAAACAGGAGTTATCCGGGTTGGAGAGCAGAATAAAGTAATCTTCCGGGCAGATAAAGAAAAAGGAAGCTATCAGCTCTTTGTAAATGGGAAACTGGAATTTGAACTTGCGGCTTCCAAACTTGGGGGGTATAAATATCTGTCTGATATGCCTCATCTCAATACCGTAACCGTTGGCGCCACCATGCGAGGCGGTGCTGCGAAATATACTTATGCAGGAAGTATGGCAAAACTGCAGTATTATGGGGTGCCGCTGGATGAAGAGGCGTGTAAGTCCATGACCAGGGTGGAAGGATATGAACAGTTAGATCCTCCATTTCACTCCAATGATGCTACCGGCTCTTCCTATTTTCGGATACCGGCATTGCTGACAACCATGCAGGGAACCGTTATTTCCGCCATTGATGCAAGGTTTGGAGGCACCCAGGATGCACCGAATAATCTGGATACGGCAGTCAGTACCAGCACAGACGGAGGGAAAAGCTGGTCAGACGGTATATTGCCTTTCCATTTTGATGATTTTGCGGATAATGGACAGATATTTAAAGAAGGATCAGGTGTTTCGGTTGCCGGAAGTGCAGCATTTATCGATCCGGCACTCTTAGAAGACCGCACCATCAATTCCAATGGCAGAATCTTTATCCTGGTGGATGCATTCCCCAGTGCAACCGGCACCTTGACAGCACAGAAAGGCAGCGGCTATACGCTCATAGACGGGAAAAAATATCTAAAATTAAAGAAAGCAGGAGAAACCGAATATCATTATACCCTTAGGGAAAATAACGTAATTTACGATCAGAAAGGGGCACCTACCGAATATTCATTAAACGGGAATTTTGAAGTGCAAAAAAATGGGGAGCCGTTAACCGTAAAACAAAAAGATATTGTATATAATAATGATACTATTACAACCGTTACGACGGATCAGGATGTTGCAATGAATGTGATGTATGATACATCTGTCTTCCAGGTACTGAAAACCTCCTATCTCTACCTGAAATACAGTGATGATCAGGGAAAGACCTGGTCTGATCCTGTAAATTTAAATAGCATGGTGAAGACAGAAGACATGGGATTCTTAGGTGTTGGTCCCGGCAGAGGAATTCAAATTACGAATGGAGAACATAAAGGACGTCTGCTGTACCAGGTATATGAATACGTAAATGGGGATCAGTGGTGTCATACCATCTACAGCGATGACCATGGGGAAACCTGGAAGTTAGGGGGAAGTCCCCAATTTGACCGGGCAGCTGTAGGCTCCATGAGTGAATCCCAGTTAATTGAACTTCCGGACGGTACCCTGCAGGTATTTGCAAGAACCGTTAAGAGCAGAATTGCCACCGCTTACAGCAAAGACGGAGGAGAGACTTGGACAAACGGCGCATTAGATGACAGGCTGCTCCTGGCAAGCGGTTCCGGCTGCCAGCTGTCCGTCATCAATTATGATGGTTATATAGACGGAAAACGTGCAGTCATTTTATCCGCTCCGGTAGAATCATCCAGAAGACATGGCGTAATCCGCATCGGCTTAATAGATGAGGAAATACAGGAAGGAAAAGAATACCCTGAAATTGACTGGAAATACCAGTTTGATGTGACGAAGCCCGGTGTCTATTTTGCATATTCCTGCCTGACCCAGTTGCCAAACGGGGATCTGGGAATCTTATATGAGCAGGGGAATACAAAACAGTTCCTGGATAAAATCCGATATCAAACCTACTCTGTAGGCAAATTGACACAGGATACTTATGAATCCCAGATATTGGCTGGTACGCTGGATGCGGCAGCAGGAAACACTTCCGTATCCAAACAAAAGGATACGTATACCATACATGCAGATGCCCATGAAGGATATAAATTTGTCAGATGGTTATTGGACGGAGAAGAGGTCAGCACTAAAGCAGACTTTGCATTCCGTCATGGCGAATCTGCATTTGCAGGCAAGAAACTGCATTTTATGGCAGAGTTTCAGGAAGCCGTAAATCCACCAGCCGAAACATTTACTGTCAAGTTTTACGGAAAAGATGGAAATCTGTTAAAAGCACAGACTATCGAGAAAGGCAAAGACGCCACCCCGCCAACCCCGCCGGAGATAAAAGGATATGAATTTGACCGATGGGACAAAGACTTTAGGAATGTACAGAGTGATCTGGATGTTACGGCAGTATATAAGGAAATCCTTGTGCCATCAGAAAACCCGGTAAAAGTCGAGAAGATTACACTGAACATGACCGATTTACTGCTTGCAAAAGGGAAAAAGATAAAACTCACCGCAAAGGTGTCTCCATCTGATGCGGAGGATAATTCGGTAATGTGGACATCTTCCAATAAAAAAGCAGCCGTTGTGGACAGTTCCGGCAGAATAATCGCAAAAGCACCAGGAACAGCAGTCATTACGGCAACTTCAAGAGATGGCAGCAATGTGAAAGCCAGCTGCAGGGTAAGGATTGGGTATCAGGTAACATACAAGTTAAACAAAGGCAAAAATGCTCCATCCAATCCATCCGTTTTTCTGACAAGTGAAAGGACAAAACTGAAAAAAGCAGCAAGAAAAGGATACACATTTGCAGGTTGGTATACCGATCAGAACTATAAACACAGAATAAAAGAAATAAAGAAAGGAACAAATAAGAACGTTACCGTATACGCCAAATGGAAAAAAATCAGGGTAGACAGAGTAAAATCCCTGACGTTACAAACAGCGGGGAAATACCGTATCCGGGTCAGATTTGGAAAAGCCAGTGGGGCAGATGGATACCTGGTGAAGTACAGTACCAGTAAAGATTTCAAAAAATCAATGACCAGGATACGCACCGGCAGAACAAATCCGCAGATGGGGAATCTGAAGACCGGCAGGACTTATTATGTAAAAGTAAGAGCATATAAGACTGACTCTGCAGGAAAGAGCGTTTATGGAAAATACAGTTATGTCAAGAAAATAAGGTTAGATAAGAAGTAAGTGACCAGGAAAGCGTCATTTGCCGGCGTGCGTGGGGGCTGCGACGGCAAAGGCGCTTTTTCTGGTTTGTAATGCAGTTAAAAAGGAGGGTCTGGCGCATAGATTTATGAGATAAATTATCGAGCCCCTTTTCTTATGATATAATGCTATAATAAAACAAAAACCGAAATTATATGTTAAGAAAGGACAGGTGTAAATAATGATCAATAATTGGAATGCCATACCGGGCTTAGAGGAAGCGGATTTTATTGCAGCAGCGGACATCTCAATACTGTCCGATGGAGAAAACAGAGGATATCCCAGAGGTATCGTGGTAGGAATTGCACTTTCCCAGCCCTATATCCTGGAAGTTACAAATAAGGATGTGGATAACGGCGAATTCTCCAGGACTGAGAAAAAGGCAGAACAACTGGCTGTGACGCTGGCTGCCTATTTAGAAAAGCAGGGATACAGTGCTTTCGCCCAGACGGAGGAGAATATGATTGCGGAAGGATTTGCTGATGAAGCATCACTGAGTATGAGTCTGCCCTGTAAGACAATCGCTGTGCTCGCCGGTGTGGGATGGATTGGAAAAAACAATCTGCTGATTACCGAAAAATACGGAAGTGCTCTCTGCATGTGCAGCGTATTAACGGATGCTCCGGCAGTTATTCAGGAAAGCAGGGTTATGCTGTCCAGATGCCGGGAGGAATGCACCATCTGTAAATCCATCTGCCCACCGAAAGCCCTGCATGGATGCAGGTGGGAAAAGAAGGTGGCAAGAGACCAGATTGTGGATGTGCACAAATGCAAATGCTGTCTGAAGTGTATGATGTGCTGCCCCTGGACGCAGGCTTATGGTAAAAAACTTATCATTAAGTAAAGTTAAATAACATAGCAATATCTGGGTAAATATGGTATAATGCATCACGGATATGGTGAATATATTAAATAAGACTCTCAGTAAATAACCGAATGTACCGCTGGTTTGATTTTCCGAGAGCACAGGTGTCAAATACTCGGAGTAGCCCGCTGTGCCTCCGTTTTTACACCTGTACTTTCAAAAAAACAATCTCATTGTACTATGCGGTTGTTTACTTTGAGTTATACTAAATTCAGGAAGTTAGTGAGGTATTATGTTTACAGAAGCATTGCGAGAAGCATTTTTTGATAGTTTACAAATGCTGCCATTTTTATTTGCAGCTTTTTTAATTTTAGAAGCGGTGGAACATTACTCCAGTGGGTTTATGAAAAAAGCACTTTATAAGGTGGGAAAAGCAGGCCCGGTAGCAGGCTCAGTTTTGGGATGTATCCCCCAGTGCGGCTTTTCTGTTATTGCAGCGAATCTGTATTCCGGGGGGATTATCACACTGGGAACGCTGCTGGCAGTCTTTATCGCCACATCCGATGAAGCGATACTGATTCTAATGGGCAATCCGGGCAGAGGGAGTGATATTCTAAATCTGATTATAACGAATATTATAATTGCAGTTATAGCAGGATACGGCATAGACATTTTCTTTCGTCGCCGGAGTGAAGGAAAAAAAGAAATCGGGGAAATCTGTGACCATTGCGGCTGTCATGAAGGTCATGGCGGAATTTTAATGCCGGCACTCCGCCATTCGGCAAAAATATTTCTCTATGTATTAGTATTTAATTTGGTTCTGGAGGTTGCATTGGACTGGATTGGTGCTCAGAGGCTTTCGGAATATCTGCTAAAAGATTCTCTGATTCAGCCATTTATTGCGGCACTGATTGGCATGATACCTAATTGTGCCTCATCGGTAATCCTGACAGAACTTTACTTAAGCGGTGCAATCAGTTTTGCATCCGTCGTATCCGGGCTGTGTACCGGGGCGGGAATTGGTCTAGTGGTGTTATTGAAAATGAACCATAACCCCAAAGAAAATTTAAAAATCGTTGGATTGCTCTATGGGATCTCTGTTGTGGCGGGGGTGGTCATTCAGTTATTTTGAATACGTTCTTAGAAAATTGGAGGTAAGTATGAAAATCACCTATATACATCATAGTTCATTTTTAGTGGAAGGATCGGATTTCTATCTTTTGTTTGATTATTTTCAGGGGAATATCCCAGAGTTATCAGAACAAAAGCCCCTTTATGTATTTGCAAGCCATCGGCATGGAGACCATTTTTCCAAGGTGATTTTTGAGCTTGAAAAAGTACATCCAAATATTAGATATATCCTATCGTCCGATATCAAACCGAAGCAGGTTCCGGCAGAATCCCTTTCCAGAACAACCTTTCTGGGAAAGAACATGGTAGAAAAGATAGGGGATATGGTAGTAGAAACCTATCATTCTACGGATGAAGGCGTTGCATTTCTTGTATCGGCTGGCGGAAAAAACATTTATCATGCCGGAGATTTAAATGACTGGACCTGGATAGGGGAGCCGGATGACTGGAATGCAAAAATGCGCAGAGTCTACCGGAAGATCGCCTTCGGTTTAAAAGATAAGAAAATTGATGTCGCTTTTCTGCCTCTGGATGGAAGACAGGAAGGGGAATTTTATCAGGGCATGGATTACTTTTTAAGAACTGTAGCAGATGTAAAAGCAGTATTTCCCATGCATTTCTGGGAAGATTACACCGTGATCAGACAAATAAAGGAAATGAAAGAGTCGGAGAGTTATCGGTCTAAGATATATGATATTGATTATGAAGGACAGGAATTTTTAATCGTTTAATGTTTTAGAAAACAGGACACAGTGCCTCCCGGTGTAAATACGTCGATCTATAGTATCTGATATCTGTGTCAGGTGTGCGCCTGTGAATCGACGGCGTAGCGGGCTGCGGCTAGAATTACTGACGTGCAGCTGGCATAGAAAGCGAGTGTTATATAGTGGCGTATTTGCGCCGGGCGGGCCTGGCGGCAGGAGTCATAGTATGGTGAGATTACAGGACATTGCAGATATGGTGGGGGTGAGCCGCACAACGGTTTCCAATGTATTGCACGGAAAAACGAAAAAGGTGTCCCCCGAAACAATTCAGAAGATTACAGCTATATTAAAAGAATCAGAGTATATCCCCAATATGGGCTCTCTGATTTTAACCAATCAGAAGTCAAAACTTATCGGTCTTGTGATTGGATATGAAAAAGCCCATGGGAATACGGCAATCGGAGATCCGTTTGTCAGTGAGATGACGGGGGCATTACATGAAATCGTGGAACGCCATGGCTATTATCTAATGCTGATCGGCGGTGAAAATCAGGAGAACGTGATTAATATAGCATCCAGATGGAATGTGGATGGGCTGATTCTGTTTGCTTATTCGGAAAAAGACTATTTAAAGCTGCAGAAAAAGTTAAACAAACCGATGGTAACCATTGACATCTACCAGAACAAATCCCATGATATGGTAAATATCGGGATTGATGATTTTCATGGAGGCTATCTGGCGGGGAAATATCTCCTGGATATGGGATACCGTGATCCCCTGTATCTTGCAGAGTACGATGAAAATGCAGATGCATACCGCTGGATGGGAATGAAAAAAGCATTGGAGGATGCAGGCATAGCAAGCATGGAAAACAGGCGGATTCTGCTTTCTCATTATGAGACAGTGAGGCTTTGCACCTATCGTGAGATGATGCCGCGTTTTCTTAATGCACAGGCACTTTTCTTTGCTGCCGATTATCTGGCAGTGGAATTTATAAATGAATGCCATGACAGGGGTATCGGGATTCCGGATCAAATCTCTGTGGTAGGTTTTGATGATAATATGCTTGCCAGAGTGGTACGCCCGAAGTTAACGACAATACGGCAGGAAAACAGAAAAAAGGTGGCACTGGCATTTGAACGGCTTCTTCAGGTAATGGAAAATAAAACAGTCGAAAATAAAGATACCCGTCTGCCGGTAGAACTGGTAATCCGGGATTCTGTCCGGAATCGATCCGGGAAACAGGAATAAGAACAGTTTGCTGTAATAGAGATGTGATATGCTTCCAATAAGCAGGAATTTTCAGGCTGGCTTATTGGGGGCAGTTCAATTTATGGCAGACTTTTTTGCGATTTTAAACCTCCGATTTTAAACTTTCTATTTTACTGCGATTTGCTGCAATTTTGTAGTTTTGTATAACATGCATAATGTGTATGATAAAGTATTGTGATAATGTATAGTTTCGCACGAAACCTATTGACGCTCTTACAATTACAGTGATATGATGAACTCAGAAAAAGCAGTTAACCGTACAAATTATGAGACAATAGATGGAGGAAAAACATGAAACAGTGGTGGAAAGAAAGCGTAGTTTATCAAATTTATCCAAGAAGCTTTGCTGACAGCAACGGAGACGGTATCGGAGATTTAAATGGAATAACGGAACACCTGGATTATCTTCAGGATCTGGGCGTTGATGTGATCTGGCTCTCACCGGTTTATCAGTCCCCAAACGACGATAACGGATATGATATCTCTGATTATCAGGCGATCATGAGTGATTTTGGAACTATGGAGGATTACGACAGGATGCTGTCTGAGGCTCATAAACGTGGAATAAAAATCGTTATGGATCTGGTGGTAAACCATACTTCCGATGAGCATCAGTGGTTTGTGGAAAGCAAAAAGAGCAAAGATAATGAATACCGTGATTATTACATCTGGAAAGATGGTAAAAACGGCAAAGAGCCAAACAACTGGGGTGGATGCTTTGGTGGTTCTGCATGGGAATATGATAAGGAAACGGATATGTATTTCCTTCATTGCTTTTCCAAAAAACAGCCGGATCTCAACTGGGAAAACCCGAAGGTTCGTAAAGAAGTGTTTGATATGATGTCCTGGTGGTGCGAAAAAGGAATCGATGGTTTCCGAATGGATGTAATCAGCATGATTTCCAAGGATCCCGCATTCCCGGATGGTGAAGTGAGAAATGGACTTTATGGAGATAACGGACCATTTGTATGCAATGGACCTCATGTACATGAATATCTCAGAGAGATGAATCAGGAAGTATTGTCCAAATATGATATTATGACCGTCGGCGAGGCAGCAGGCGTGACTATAGAGGAGGCAAAAAAATATGCCGGAGAAACAACCGGGGAATTGAACATGGTTTTTCAGTTTGAGCATGTGGAACTGGGAGACCACAGAATCGGCAAATGGTCTGCAAAAGAGGTGCCGTTAAAAGACCTGCGGGAAGCGATGAACAGATGGCAGATTAATCTGGAAGGTAAGGCGTGGAACAGTTTATTCTGGGACAACCATGACCAGCCAAGGGCCGTATCCAGATTTGGCGATGACAGCCCCATGTACCGGGAAGTGTCTGCAAAAATGCTGGCTATCTGCCTTCATATGATGAAAGGAACTCCCTATATATACCAGGGAGAAGAACTGGGAATGACAAACGCATACTTCAGCAAGCTGGAGGACTATCGGGATATTGAAAGCATCAATGCTTTCCATGAATATACGGAGAATGGTCTTGCAGGCAAAGAAGAAATGATGAATTGTTTAAAAGAAATCAGCCGTGACAATGCCAGAACCCCGATGCAGTGGAACACGAAAGAAAACGCAGGGTTTACAACCGGCACACCGTGGATTAAAGTAAACAAAAATTATCTGG
>NZ_JAWYAJ010000009.1:0-2136 GCF_034124845.1 Robinsoniella sp. | reverse complement strand
GCTGCTGGATAAAACGCTGGAAATACAAATGGGGCTTTACGATGTTCTGTTGACAGAATGCGGAGAGTACATACAGATTGTGGAAACGGGAGATGATTACGGTACGCAGAGAGGACCAATTATATCTCCGGAGCTTTTTAATGAAATGATTGTTCCCAGGCGTAAAAAATTAAATGATTTTATTAAGTCAAAAGCGCCTCAGGCGAAAATATTCCATCATACATGCGGATCCGTATATAAGATTTTGGATGGAATTATTGCTACAGGTGTTGATATATTGAACCCTATTCAGCCAAGCGCGGACGATATGGATACCTTCCGGCTGCAAAAGGAATTTGGAAATAAGCTCATATTTCATGGCGGCATAGATGAACAGACTGCGCTGATCGGTTCTATGGATACGCTGAAGAAGGAAATGGAGGTGAGAGTACAGTCCCTGGGCAAAGAAGGCGGGTATATTATGGCGCCTACCAGTAACTTTATGGATGACATGCCATTGGAAAATATTGTTAACTTTGCAAAAATGGCAAAAGAAGTCGGAGTATACGTCTGTTAGAAAATTCTTGTGTGGGAAATTGCGGCAAATCATATGATTATAAAATAAGCGGAGGTATTGGTATGTTTAAAAAAATGATAAGTGCAGTGCTGTGTTTGACAATGGTGATAGCAATGGCGGGATGCGGCAGCAGTGGGCAGGAAAAAGAAACAACAGCAGCAGGAAAGGGTGCGGCTGAGGAACAGGTAACGACGGCTGATGGGCAGGAAAAGTCAGATATTAAAGTCGGTTTTGCAATCAAGACACAGGATTCCCCCTACTTTGTCAGCCTGGTGGAGGCGGTAAAAAAACTTTCGGAAGAAAAGGGATGGAAATGTACCGTTTTGGATGCCAACAGTGATACCAGTAAAGAAACTGAAAATTTAGAGACATTTATTACCCAGGGAATGGATCTGATCTTTCTGGACAGTGTTGAGCCGGATGCCTGCATTCCAAGCATCAACGTGGCTGCAGAGGCAGATATTCCGGTAATCAATCTGGACAGTGGTGTGGGAGAATGTAATCAATGTACCACGATATATTCCGACAATAAACAAAATGGCAGACTGGTGGGAAAAGCATACGGCGATCAGTTTGACAAAGACAAAGAAATCATTGCGGTACTCCTTAGTGCATTAAAGGGAAATGTGGCATGTATGGAAAGAAGGCTGGGTTTATTCTGCGGAATCATTGAAAGCAGAGCGGGATACAGTGAAGAAGAAGCGTGGGAAGCGGCACAGCAATTTGAGGATGATTTAATGAAAAATGGAAAAGCATCCAATGAAAAAGCCAGATTTACCCTGCGTGGACAAGGCTGGGGTGCAGGAACAAGAGAAGAGGGATTAACTGCGGCAGAAGATTTAATTACTGCCAACAAAGACTTGAACTGTATGCTGGGAGAAAACGACCAGATGCTATTTGGCGGAATGGAAGCACTGGAAAATGCAGGAATTACGGGCGTGGATATGGTTGCAGCAGCAGATGGGGCAAAAGAAGCATATGATCTGATCAAAGAAGGAAAATATTTTGGTACAGGAGAAAATTCACCATATAAAGTAGCTGAAAAAGGTATAGAAGTTGCCAAAGAAATCCTGGTGGATAAAAAGGACTGGAAAAGCTATGACGATGTTATTTTGACGGAGGCAGTTGCCGTGACAAAAGAAAACGTTGATGAACATTACGAATTTGGATTTTAATTCTTAAATATTCACTGGTAGTTCATAGAGCCTGTTTCAATTATGGACTACCGGTGTATGCCGGAATATGGAGGATACTATGCAGGACGAATACAGACTTGAGATGAATAATATAACCAAGCATTTCGGAGGTGTTAAGGCGCTGACGGATGTTTCGTTAAAGGTTCAGAAAGGAGAGGTACATGCTCTGATCGGAGAAAACGGCGCAGGAAAGTCAACGCTTATGAAAGTTTTATCCGGTGCGTATCAAAAGGATGACGGAGAGATTCTGGTGGATGGTACCCGGATTAAAATCAATGGCCCAAAAGATGCCAAGGAACAGGGGATAGCCGTCATTTACCAGGAGTTTATGCTGGCACCGGATCTGACCGTGGCAGAGAATATCTTTATCGATAAATTATCCGG
>NZ_JAWYAJ010000008.1:0-9224 GCF_034124845.1 Robinsoniella sp. | reverse complement strand
AGAATCTGAAAAATGAAAATGTATCAGCAATGATGACTCTTTCCGAAGAGAGCCGCCGTATGCAGGATATGATGAAGATGTATAATATGTACGGCATGGATCCAAGCATGTTTGGTTCTTCCGAAACCCTTGTATTAAATGCGAATAATAAATTAGTACAGTATATCTTTGAAAATAAAGACTCTGAAAATATTCCGATGATGTGTGAGCAGTTATATGATCTTGCACTCTTAAGCCACAAACAGCTGGCTCCGGAAGAAATGACCAAATTTATTTCCAGAAGTAATGAAATCATGATGCTGTTGGCAAAATAAAATAGAAGTACGACTGCTTTGTAGCAGAAATGTAATTTTGAAAACGTCCGGAGTGCATCCGGACGTTTTTATTTTGTTTATGACTGCTTCTGATCTCTTTGTTTATGACTGCTTCTGATCTCTTTATTTATGCTTTCTGATCTCTTTGAGCTCTCCAGCTTTCATCAGCCGGAATACCTCAGAGCTTCTATTGGATGTTTCTTCGCTGCTTTATTTGCCGGGTAGATTCCGAATATCACCCCGATAATACTGGAGAAGCCAACCGCAATCCATACTACCTGGTTGGACAGCTGGAAGCTCATAGAGTCCATGATCATCCCTGCTGCCTGCAATATGCCCCAGGATAATAAGATTCCAAAGAGACAGCCTAAAAGGCTGATCATCAACGCTTCCAACATAAACTGAAGCATAATGCTTCCCCTGCCTGCGCCAATTGCTTTTCGGATACCGATTTCTTTTGTACGCTCAGTTACCGAAACCAGCATAATATTCATAATTCCAATTCCACCAACCACTAAAGAAATCGCTGCTATTCCCCCCAGCATTAATGCCAGTGTATTGGTCACGCTGTTCATTGTTTCCATAAGCGTTGACTGGTTCTGAATAGTAAAGGCATCTTCATCCTGCCCAAAACGTTCTAACAGCATCTCCGACAGGACATCTTCTGCTGCATCCAGGCTGTCTTCGCTGGTGGCTGTGGCATAAAAAGTTGTGATCTCTGATGAAACATTGCTTGCCATCCTGGTCAGTGTGGTATAGGGGATATATGCATCCAGACTGGTATAAGTGGAACTGCTGGATGAGGATTTACTCTCATCACTCTTAATAATCCCGATAATTAAAAAACTTCTGCCGTCCAGTGAAATACGCTCTCCTACTGCATTGGCACGCCCGATGATTTCGGTAGCCGCATCTTCATTTAGAACCACCACATTAGAATGGTTATCTATATCTGCTGTTTTTAAGAAACGTCCATATGCCAGTTCCTTCCCCTGTATATCCAAATACGAACCGGTTGTGCCGTATGTGGTAACTGTACTGCTGGTATATCCGCTTTTTGCCGTGACGCTGCTCTGGGCAACCGGTGCTGTCAGGGCGATCTCATCATTATCCGTAAAACCGGAAAGTTCGGATAACTTCAATGGATTTTCTTTGTTGTCCACAATGCGGACCGTTAAAAGATTTGTTCCAATATCGGAAATTTCATCCGTTACTGAGGTGGTTGCACTATTTGCAATGGAAACAAGTACCACCAGAGACATTACCCCGATGATAATCCCCAGCATCGTTAAAAACGATCTCATTTTATTAGAGGTTATGGCGCTCCAAGCCATTTTTAAGGATTGAAAAATCATCATTCCACCTCCTTAACGTGCCCATCCAGGATATGGATTCTGCGCACTGCCTGCTTTGCCACTTTGTTGTCATGGGTAATCAGGACTATGGTATTTCCCTGTTCGTGCAGTTCGTGAAACAGGCTCATGATATCATCTCCCGTTCTGGAATCCAGATTTCCGGTTGGTTCATCTGCCAGAAACAGGGAGGGGCTTGTCACAAGTGCCCTGGCAATGGCAACTCTTTGCTGCTGACCTCCGGATAACTCAGTGGGCTTATGGTGCATTCTGCTGGAAAGCTCCACTTTCTCTAATGCTTCCATTACTCTTTTTTTTCGTTCTGACGAATGGATTCCCTGGTATATTAAAGGAAGCTCCACGTTCTCCTCTGCTGTCATCTTCTGGATCAGATTGAAATTCTGAAAAATAAATCCTATTTTCCGGTTTCGTATCCGTCCAAGTTCCCGCTCCGAATACTGTTCGATCTCCTGTCCATCCAGATAATATTCGCCGCAGTCTGCAACATCCAGACAACCAATAATATTCATAAGTGTAGACTTACCGCTTCCCGAAGGTCCGATAATACTGACAAATTCTCCTTTTTTTATTCTCATATTAGCATGATCCAAAGCACGCACTTCTTCTCCGCCGATCTGGTAATATTTACAAACGTCCTGAAATATAATCATTGCCGTCACCTCACTGTCCGCCCGGTGCACTCATCTGGCCCGAACCTCCGCTTGGTCTTCCGCCGCCGGAGGGCATTTCACCACTGAAGCCTCCCTGCGGCATCTCTCCGGTAAAACCACCTGACGGCATTTCTCCTCCCTGCATTCCCATAAAGCCACCCATTTCTATGCCGGAAGAAGAACCTGAGCGGCTATAGTACACGGTATCCCCTTCACTTAAACCACTCACAACTTCCACATTTGTTCCGTCTGATAATCCGGTCTCAATTTCAGTTTCTCCGGTTAAGATTCCTTCTTCATCCTGACTTGTATAGACAAATACTCTACTTCCCTGTTCCTGTAGGGCATTCATCGGTATCAGCAGGATATCTTCTTTGTTTTCGATGGTTATGGTTGCTGAGGCATTCATTCCGATACGCATAGACTCGTCTTTAGGTATTGTAATCTGCACCGGATATTTTGTTACTCCGCCACTGGAACTGGCGGAATTGGAAATCTTCGTTACGCTTCCCTGAAACGTCTGGTCTTCAATGGCGTCAAAGGTAATCTCTGCTTCCTGATTGAGAGTGACCGATAAAATGTCTAATTCATCTACGTTTACGGAAAGAATTACATTGTCCTGCGGGGACACCGTCATAATTGATACATGCTGTGAACTGGACGATGTACCGGATGTGGTGCTGTCCGAACTGGTTTTGCTGTCCGCAGTGCTGGTTTCACTTGCAGCAGCCTGTGCCGTATTTTCAGCGACATTCCCGGTATTTCCGGAGCCACTGCCGTTATTCCCGTTTGTATTATTGGTAAAGTTTCCATTCGTTACATTATCGGTACTTTCGCTGCTCTTTCCATTGGTATCCATACCGTTGTTTTTATCGGTACTTTTCTGTGACTCGGACTGTTTATTGCTGTCCTTTTCATTTTTTGTATCCGCCTCTGTCTGTGGCTGCGTTTCTTTGGGGTCGGTTGACGGCTGGGGATTGATCTCTGTTTCCTTGTCACTGGTAGTCTCTGTTACCGGGTCAGTCTGGGTATCTGTAGGTTTCTCCGTTTCCTCTGCTGCCGTAGCCGGGAATACTGCGGAAAAGGAAAGCGTACTCTGATCCGCACTCAGAGTTATTCCGGAGACAACACCTGTGCCTAACTGTGGTGTAATGCCAGCCGCAAACTGATATCCTTCCTTCGCCGTCAGTGTAATAACTGCAGTATAAGTAGTCGCAGGCTGAAAGACAGTGTCGGTGGGATTCCAGAGGATACTTCCGGTATAACTTTGCGTTTCCTGCAGAATCGTCTGTGGTGAAGTCCCTTTTACCGGTGCCGCAATCTCCGGCGAACACTCTGCTATTTCTGTTTTGTTTTGCTCGGTCTCAGTGAGAAAAGAGCTCTTGGATTCTTGATTTTCGATGGAGTCGCTTGCTGCTTTTGATGTGCTTGCGGCCGTGGTTACTTCTGCCGATACACCGGTAGTTGCGCTGGTGGTTACTAAGGTGGTTACGCCAGTTGTGACTTCTTTGCTTACTCCTATGGCTTTTATGACGGATGCCGCTGCAAAAACCGCCTGACTGCCGGAGTTTGAGGAATAGGATACCCCGGTCATGCCATTTGAGGAATTGGAACTTCCTGATGAACCGGTGCCCGCGGTACTGCTATTGGAAGTACTGCTTCCAGCCGTCACATTTACAGTCTGGACAATTCCGTCAAATTCTGCTGTTATGGTTGGGTTGGCGGACAGATTCATTAATTCCTGCAGAGACTGTGCCAGTTCTTCTCTGGTTGCCAGCAGTTCCTGATAGGTGCCAAGGGATGCACTTTCTTTTAGTTCTATCAGGGTATCATCCGCATCCACCGATTCATTCAGGGAAACATCTATGGAACTTACGGTGCCTGCAGTACCTGTGACTGCCAGCTGCTGGTGAATATAAAGCTTGCCTGTTCCCAGTTCTTTTCCATCAGAATCTTTAACTGTTACAGTATCATCTAATTCCGGTCCGTAATCAGTAAGGGTAATTATTCCGGTTTTGCCGGATACACTTTCTACGGTTCCTGTTTTCTCTGTGCCGCTTGACAGGGTTACGGTTACGCTGTCTCCTGCCTCAATTCCGGTTACATTTTCCAGCTCCACAGCCATCTTTCCATCCAGTGACAATAGGATCAATGCCCCATTTTCCAGCATTACATCTGCAATCTTATCACCGGATGCAGTATATATTTTTTTGACGCGGCCGCTGACACTGGCTGTTATCGTATCTGCATCGGTATCTTCCTTTGCCTCATTGATTTCTTTGTCCAGTTTTGCAATCTCTTCCTGGGTATCTTCAATTTTAGACAGCAGAGATGCCTGATTAATGACAGCCAATTCATCGCCCTTCTTAACGTTGTCACCGCTTTCCACTTTCACTTCATCGACCACCAGCCCGGAAGGTATTTCTACTGCACTTGCAGTATCTGCTTCCAATGTTCCGGTACCCACAATGGTATTGGTGATGTTACCTTTTTCCACCGTTGCTGTCTGGGTCTTGGAAGCCGCCGCCGCTTCTACCGGCATCCTCCGTCTGGTCATAAAAAATGTAGTTCCGCCTGCTCCAATGATACAAACCCCTAGGAGGATCAAGATCCATTTCCTCTTTTTCTTATCTCTCCAGATTTTGATTTTTTTTCTTTTCTGTTTCACTACCATATTTCCCTCCATTTACAGTCTTTTCATCTGTCTTAATTTTGCTAACTATCTTATGCATCTAGAATAATTGAAAATTGTGTTGAATCCATGGATGATAAATGTTAGTTTTGTGATGGTAACCCAAATTAACCTGAATATATTTAGTATCAGTAATAATTATTGTTATTGACATATGGGAATTTTTACTATATAATACAGCTATGGGAATACAAAGACAGGTTGTGTGGAAAGATATGATATAGCATATAGCTGCAATTTCTGATTGCCGAAGTGATAAGAAAGGAATTGATACAATGAATACTAAAGCTTTTTTCAAACTCAGTTATGGCGTGTATATCGTTTCCGCCAATTTCGAAGAGAAAGATGGGGGCTGTGTGATTAACACGCTGGCTCAGGTGACATCTTCACCTGCAAGACTATCTATCGCATTGAATAAGAATAATGAAACCTTGCGTTTAATCGAAGGAGCCGGTTCTTTCACTGCTGTTGTACTTGCCGAAGACGCAGATATGGAACTCATTAAAACTTTTGGATTCCAGTCCAGCAGGGACAACGAGAAATTTCAGCAGACATCTTATGATAGGGACTTAAACGGAAACCCCTATCCCACTGAAGGAATTGCAGCAAGATTTTCCTGTAAAGTTACAGACCGATTGGATGTGGGTTCCCATGTTATTCTGATTGGAGAAGTGACAGAAGCCGAAATTCCTACCGAGTCCCAGGTTCTGACCTATGCTGACTATCACAGCAAAAAGAAAGGAACTACTCCCAAAAATGCACCTTCCTATCAAGAAAGCCAGACAAAAGGTTTTCGCTGCAGCGTCTGCGGATATATATTAGAAGCAGATGAACTTCCGCAAGACTTTATATGTCCGGTATGCGGCAAGGATGCATCTTATTTTGAAAAAATAGATTGATGATGCTGATCTTTATTTTTTAGCTTATGGCGGAATTGTAATGTCATCCGCAGGCACTACAATTCCTATACTATATATGGTACCTCCTATTTTTACATAAAAAACAGCCCCCTTCCTGATTTTCGAGGGCTGTTTTTTATTGTGTAAATATGCCTTTGTATTCATCTCTGATGGAGCCGTCTTATAGTTACGTCTGCATGATAATCACATCTGTCTGATGGTTGCTTCTGCCTTATGGTCACTTCTGCCTATGATTACTTCTGCCTTATGATTACTTCTCCCTGATTACTTCTCCCTGATTACTTCTCCCTGATTACTTCTCCCTTATGATTACTTCTCCCTTAAAGTCACTTCCTCATGGATGCAGCCTGGACATCTCTTCGTGCTCCTTATGCAATTCTAAATAGAGCTGCAGGGAATTCCAGGACCGGTTGAATTCTGTTATCATGGCTTTTAGATGAATGCGCTCAATTCCTTCCTGGCGAAACTTTGCTAAAAGGGTATCGACCTGACTGCTGCTTAAATGCATCACCATCATCTCCTGCGGGAAACCGCCTCCTGTATATTTGCGTTCTTCCCTCTGAAATCCTGATATACCTGCCAGCAAACCAATAGGCTGGTAATAGTCTTCCAATAGAATGTCTTTAAATTCAATTCCCATTTTTTTCAGAACTGTCTTTACTTTTTCTCCTTTATCTGTATCTTTAAATCCATATAGCAATACACATGTGCTGCTTTTCATATTATTTTATACACTCCTAAAATTGTCTTTTCTTTATAACCCCCTGCGCCAGCCCCAGTATCCGGACCTGCTCCGCATTAACACCCATTGGCTCATAGTCATCATTTTCGGGGATTAGTAGTACCATGCTTCCCATTTGCCGGAATCGCTTTAAGGTAACGCTTCCATCTATATCCACCGCAACAATTTGTCCATTTTGTGCCACATTCGACTTTTTCAATACAATGAAGTCACCGTCACTGATATTAGCATTAATCATGGAATTCCCTTTTACACTTAAAATAAAGGATTCCATGGGACTTACAAGCCATTCTGCCGGAAAATAACACAGATCCACCATATCATCCAGCATGTCAATTGGCTGACCCGCTGCAATACTGGAAAACATGGGAATGCGTATCACACTGCTTCCGCTTAAGATTTCCTGATTGCTGCTGTCTCCGACGATAATTTCGTTCGGATGATCTATATCCCTTAAGAAATTAACGGTCTGAGACTTGTTTAAATCCACATATTGATAATACTCAATACTGGAAGGCAGCATTGAAGTGTCGAACACCGGAATATCTTCTATCTCTGACAGGCTTCTGTCCCATATTTTTAAATCATTGCCATCGGTAACGATTGCATAACATGCTTTGGGAGCTGCTGCCAGATAAGATTTCATCTGTTCCAGAGCACTTACGATTCCGTAACCTGGCTGCTTTACTTCTGCCAATATATAAGGTATCATTTCATTATTGGCATAAATATATACCACAATATCTACAAATCCTGTTTTTGAAAATAATTGTACCCGGTATTCAATGTCCAGCATTTTCGCTGGATAGCGGTAAATCTTTGTCAGCTCTCTGATCAGCCATTGGCGCACGGATTCCTCTTTTGTATAAGGATCATCTATCTTGTTTAAGAACAGATAATCCTTAAGGGGAACCTGATATAGATTATGCAGCCGTGCCCCTTCTCTTAATCTTAAAAAAGATGCATTGATATCTCTGATGAATCTGGACGGTTCATTGTGACTGCTGATATACAGACGCTCCGTTGCCCTTGTCATGCCAACATAGAGTAATTTCCGCTCCATGGTTTCTGCATAATTTACATCATCCGCTTCTGCCAGTGCCATATTATTTGGTATAATCTTTTCAGAAATTCCTATCAGAATAACCACTTTAAATTCCAACCCCTTAATGGAATGCATGGTCAATAACTTCACATCATTGGATTGAAAATCGATTCCGGTACTGCTTGTATAAAAATTACTGGTAAGTTCCTGGCCAAATCCTGCTTCCACCTGTTCTAAAAGTTTCTTCGTCCTTGCGATTACGGCTATATCCTTTCGTTCATACTTGCGGCTGAGATTCCTTAAGATCAGATCCTTTACATAATGTATTTCATCCTCCAGAGCCTGAAAACTACGCAAGACCGGATAACTTCCCTGTCTGTCAATCAAGGAAGGTTTTACAAAATTATCGTCTCCAATAATATCGATGTCATGACTGATCAGGCTGTATGCTGCTTCTGCAATCTGGGTTGTGGTTCTGTAATTTTTAGAAAGCAGGTTGCTTTTACCCGTCATATCCATCCCAATACTTGCAAAACTACGCCCTTTCACAAGCCAGGAACCTTCATAAATACTCTGTGCCGTATCTGCTACAAAAAGGATACTGCTGTATTCTTTTTCCCGATTATATAACTCCCGCAGACATTCTAATTGTATGCGGGACAAGTCCTGGCTTTCGTCTATGATAATATGAGTAAATTTCGGAATTTGATGTGTTTTCATATATTGCAGTGCCATTAGAATAATATCTTGAAAATCACACAGATTCTTTTTTGCCATCTTACGCTGATAGAGGCTCATCAGCTCATGAATACTTTGACGTGTCTGGCTGTTTTTCAGTAATTTCTTTGGACCGTTTTCATTATTACGGCTTCCGGTTCTTCCTATCCGGTCTACATTTTGATATTCTTCCAGTTCCATATAATTGCAGGACTTTATCCACTGGATTTCTTTTTTTAAGAACCCCAGAAATTTTCCATCCAGAACCTTTACCTCCGGGAAGGATTTCTGTAACTGCCAGATACATTCCTGCAATATTTCATTTTCCTGCTGGACTTTTGCTATTTTATAAAATTCTCCCTCTTCTCTGCAGAATTGGATGAAATAATTATGTATTAACTTATCTATATTACGAATGAACACCCGGTCATCAATGGCGTCCCTTGCGAACAGAGAAATCTGTTCTTCCTTTTCAATGTTTGAATAGATATATTCAATATAATTGATTAAGCTTTTATTATAAGTGACCATTAAGATTTTGTCATCCGGCTCCACACAATGATGGTTTAATAAAAAGGAGATACGGTTCACTGCCACCGTGGTTTTCCCCGAACCAGCCACTCCCTTTATTAACGATTGACCCATAACCCCACTTGTAATGAGCTTCTTCTGTTCCATATTCAGCTGCATATATTTTCTCCCATATCCTCTAATTCTAGAGCGTGTTTTAAAATTGCTTTCTGACAACTGTACGTCACACTTTGTGGGAGA
>NZ_JAWYAJ010000007.1:0-19738 GCF_034124845.1 Robinsoniella sp. | reverse complement strand
TCCAGCTTAAGATCAATCGCTTCACTAAGATATTCTTCGATTAACTCATGTTTTTTGATTTCTTCTTCAATCCAGGCAATCTCTTCTTCAGTTGCTGTGTGGTTTCTATATTTTTCAAAAACAACTTCAAATTTCATATTTTTCCACCTCTTTCTTAAGCTCTTTTTTTGCACGGTGCACAATAATGCGCACGTTACCGGGGGACAAATCCAGTATCTCAGCAATTTCACGCTGAGGCATTTCAAAAAAATACTGCATAACAAGCACCTCTCTGGACAGTATAGGAAGCTTCATTAATGCTTCCATTAGCAGACGGTTTTGTTCTTTTTGCAGAAAATCATCCAAGGGGGAGCCACTTTCCTGAAATTGTTCCATGTCAGCTTCTGAAATTGTTCTTTGCTGTCGTTTTAAGTAATTCAGGCTTTCGTTTTTCCCTACTTTATACAGCCATGCACGGAAATTCGGATGTGATTTGTCTAATGACAGAAAAGCCTTTAAAAATGTTTCCTGCAGGATATCTTCTGCCGCAGAGGTATCCCGAAGAAGGGTATAAAGGTATAAAAACAGCTCTCTGGAATAGCGCTCGTAGATCTCTTCCAGAATATTTGCTTCCATAAACATTCCTCCTCTCCTGACGATATAATGTAATAGCGTAACTGTTCAGTACCATCGCAGTTAGGAGCAACAATCTATTTGAAATCGCCTTTGGCAATAGAACTTTTTCCTGCTGTCCTACGAATCGATGGTTAGCGCAGTAAATGCGCAAACCTGTTGTGTAGTACGTATTATTTTCTTTCTTATTAAGTATAACAATTAAGATTTCATTTTGTTACAAAAATATAGATTTTTTTTGATTCATCTTAAAAAACAATATACCACACAGCGGAATGCACAGCTGGCAGAAAGCAATTTACAATCAAATTCTGGGAAATATTAATTTCAGACATAAAAAAAACACGGGAGCATTACTCCCGTGTTCGAATACCTTAATTATTCTGCTGAGATAGCGCCTGTTGGGCATTCAGCTTCGCATGTTCCACAATCTAAGCAAGTATCTGCATCGATTACGTATTTTCCATCACCTTCGCTGATTGCTTCTGCTGGACATACTGGAGCGCATGATCCACAAGCTACACATTCGTCTGAAATTACATATGCCATGATAATATCCTCCTTAATTTATATACTGTTTTTCGACTTGTCTGCCAAGCCTTTCAATTTATTCTAATACATTTATTATGATTATACAAGTGAAATATTTGTTAATTTTTGTGCCGTTTTTGTCGAATACCGTCTAAAATCAGGGATTTTGCCCATATAACTTTCTCCTTGGGACAATTCTCCAGATCTTTTAGCGGATAATCCATGCCCAGCTGTTCATACTTACTTTTTCCCATATTATGGTACGGAAGTACATCCAGTGCTTTCAGGTTAGACAGTCCCCCTATATAATTACCCAGTTCTGTCAGATATATGGGATCATCGGTAATACCGGGTACCAGTACGTGGCGAATCCACACAGGAATTTTCTTCTTCTCCAGATATTCTGCGAATTGAAGAATGCGTTCATTTGAATGTCCGGTCAGCTTTTTATGAGCTTCCAGGTTAATATGCTTAATATCCAGCATAACCAGATCGGTCACAGCTAACAGGCTGTCAAGTTTTTTTAGATACTCAGTATTTCCTGGTGCAAAGGTGATCCCTGAGGTATCAATGCAGGTATGGATATTCTTTTTTTTAGATTTTTCCAATAGATCGGTAACAAATTCAATCTGGAGAAGAGGTTCACCGCCTGTGACGGTGATACCTCCATTTTTATAAAAGGCACGGTTCTTGTCGTAGTTGGACAGTATTTCTTCCGAATCCATCCAGGTGCCGGCATTTACCTCCCAGGTATCCGGGTTGTGGCAATACTGACAGCGCATAGGGCATCCCTGGGTAAATACTACATACCGGATACCCGGTCCATCTACGGTACCAAAACTCTCTAAAGAATGAATACGGCCTTTCATAGTTTACGCCTCCTTTGATTGATGACAATCACGCAGATTTACATTGCGCCATGGAATGTTCTTGAAATAACTTCATCCTGCTGTGCTTTTGTCAGTTTGTTGAAGTTTACCGCATAACCAGATACACGGATGGTAAGCTGTGGATATTTTTCAGGATGAGCCTGTGCGTCCAGTAATGTATCACGGGTGAATACGTTTACATTTAAGTGATGGCCGCCTTTTTCAACATAGCCGTCTAAAAGATTAATTAAGTTTTCAACCTGAGCATTATTAACTGTCATAGTATTGTCCTCCTTATAAATGATAATTGCATGTGAGTCAATCGGTTACATCTATTTCGAATATATGGGGAGGATAAATCCTCTCCATATAATTGATTTAAAGATTCTAGTTCTCTTCGTCTTCTACACCTTCAAAAAGTGTAGGTGCATTACAGCTTCCGCAGCCCAGATCCATATCTATGGAGATATCTCCTGCAAAGATCTGATCATCTTTACCAAGTGCACCCGGAATAATGGAGAAGGTATTGGAAATACCGTCCTGTGCTTCACGGAATGGAAGTTTGGATACGGAGGAGAGGGAAGCAACTGCTCCATGCTCATCACGGCCATGCATTGGGTTTGCACCCGGTGCAAATGGTTCTCCTGCTTTTCGTCCGTCCGGTGTAGATCCTGTATTTTTACCGTAAACAACGTTTGAAGTAATTGTCAGGATAGAAGTTGTAGGGATACCGCCACGGTATGTGTGGTTTCCGCTGATATACTTCATAAATGTTCTTACAAGATCAGCTGCGATACTGTCAACACGGTCATCATCGTTTCCGTATTTCGGGAAGTCGCCTTCTACCTGGTAATCTACAACGATTCCGTCTTCATCACGGATTGCTTTTACTTTCGCATATTTGATTGCGGACAGAGAGTCAGCAACAACGGAAAGTCCGGCGATACCGGTTGCAAACCAGCGGGTTACTTTTTCATCATGCAGAGACATCTGTAATTTTTCATAGCAATATTTATCATGCATGTAATGAATGATATTTAAAGTATTTACGTAAACTCTTGCAAGCCACTGCATCATGTCTTTGTATGCAGACATAACTTCATCGTAATCCAGGTATTCAGAAGTGATTGGTCTGTATTTAGGTCCGACCTGTTTCTTGGAAACTTCATCAACACCACCGTTAATTGCGTATAACAAGCACTTTGCAAGATTTGCTCTCGCTCCGAAGAACTGCATTTCTTTACCTACACGCATGGAAGATACACAGCAGGCAATCGCATAATCATCGCCATGAGTTACACGCATCAAGTCATCGTTCTCATACTGGATAGCGGAAGACTTAATGGACATTTTCGCACAGAAAGCCTTGAAGTTATGAGGAAGTCTTGTGGACCACAGTACAGTCAGGTTCGGTTCCGGAGCCGGGCCTAAGTTATCTAAGGTATGAAGATAACGGAAAGACATTTTAGTTACCATCGGGCGTCCGTCGATACCTACACCAGCGATAGATTCCGTTACCCAGGTTGGGTCACCCGAGAACAGGTCATTATATTCAGGTGTACGTGCAAATTTAACAAGGCGAAGCTTCATAATAAAATGGTCTACGAATTCCTGAATTTCTTCTTCCGTAAATGTGCCGTTCTTTAAGTCACGTTCTGCATAGATGTCGATGAAAGTAGAAGTACGTCCAAGGGACATGGCTGCACCATTTTGTTCTTTTACAGCTGCCAGATAACCAAAATATAATGCCTGAATTGCTTCTTTGGTATTAGTAGCCGGTTTAGAAATATCGCATCCGTAGATTTCGCCTAATTTTTTTAATTCTTCCAATGCCCGGATCTGTTCGGATAACTCTTCGCGGTTACGGATAACATCAGAGTACATGATGGTACGTGTGCTGTCCTTTTGGTCTTTTTTGTCTTCGATCAGGCGGTCAACACCATAGAGAGCGACACGACGGTAATCACCGATGATACGTCCGCGTCCATAAGCATCCGGAAGACCTGTGATGATATGGCTGGAACGGCATGCGCGCATTTCCGGTGTATAAGCATCAAATACACCTGCATTATGAGTTTTTCTGTGTTTTGTGAAAAATTCATCTACTTCAGGATCTAATTGATAACCATTATCTTTACAAGCTTTTTCTGCCATACGGATACCGCCGTAAGGCTGTAAAGAACGTTTGAAAGGTTTGTCAGTCTGAAATCCTACGATTTTTTCTTTTTCTTTATTTAAATATCCAGGACCATGGGAAGTAATGGTGGAGATAATCTTAGTATCCATATCCAGCACGCCGCCGGCTTCCAGTTCCTTTTTGTTTAAATCCATTACCTGAGCCCACAGATCTTTTGTGTTTTCTGTTGCCTCAGCCAGGAAGGATTCATCACCTTCATAAACTGTATAGTTTTTTTGGATGAAATCACGGACATTAATTTCTTTTGTCCAAACACCACTTTTAAAGTCATTCCATTCGCTTCTCATACATTACCTCCTACGATATGATATTCTCAATTTTCCCCAAAAAAGCAGGGGAATATTTATTGAAGTATTGTTAATTAATTGACAGGATTATCATAACATGTACATTGTATACACGTCAAGGGCACCGTTGCACTTTTTCGGATACAGTTGGTCTTAATGAAAAAGATTATTATATATTGACAAAATTGGTATGATATAAAATCAATATTTGTAAATTTTGCGATAGGTTTGTTATATTATAGCATATTTGATGTTATATTGGAGTGGGGGTGTATAACATGGTGAGAAGAGGTTGCATTTTGTGGAGGAAGAGATGTAAAATGTGGATAATATGAGGAAATTAAGGGGGAAATGTGTATTGGTTAGATTCAGGGATTTGACACTGAAACGGAAATTGTTTTCTTCATTAGTGATCTTTGTTATTATACCGCTGCTGGTTGCCGGGGGATGTTTTTCTATATGGCTGAACCATATTGATAAAAGAAGCAGCTGTGAGTCGGGCTTAATTATTTTAAAAGAGGTACATAAGGATGTAGATAAAATTTTTTATGATGTAGAGGATGTTACATCAAAGCTAAAGATCAACAGCTGGATGCAAAAAATATTGATTGGTACGGCAACGAAAAAAGATTACTGGGAGCTGAAAGAGTGGTATGACAGTACCACCAGAAACAAGGAATATTTCAGTGCCTTATGCCTGAGTCTGGATGGCAGAATCGTCTATCAAAGGGGAAAAGTTCTGCATACGGAAAATAAAGCGTACATCACGCAGATGGAAGAGGTAGGTGGTAAAAGCTTTTGGTCCAAACCTTATATTCTGGATCTGTTTCCGCTGTATAAAGAAGAGAAAAAAGAAACAGTTGTTACATATTATAATGGAATACATCTTCAGGATAGTGTAAATGCTGTTTTGAGCATCAGTGTTCCGGAGGACGCACTGTGTTCTGTTTACCAGCCTTACCTCAATCAGAAATCCAGGGAAAGTTTTTTGATGGATGGGGATGGCATCATTATATCTTCTACCGTAAAAAACGAACTTGGCAAATCATACAGCAGATATGAGCAGATTAGAGACAAACTTAACGGGACAGAAGGATATTTTGAAACAACCATTGATCATGAAAGAATGACTGTCTTATATACGAAAAGCGACAGAAACGGATGGTTTTTAGTGAATGAAGTTCCAACAAAGGAGATTATAAGGTCCAATACAGTGTACGTATATTTAATGGTACTGGCAATAATTCTGTGTGTTGCTTTTGGATTTATATTTGCAAAGGTGCAGGAAAGGTTTATTATTCGTCCTCTGGATCGCTTGTTGGGTGAAATGAGAAAATTAAAAAAGGGGCAGTTTGATATTGAACTGGTAAATGACAGCCGAGATGAGATTGGAACCATAAGCAGCGAATTTGTGCAGGTGTCAAAACGTCTGGAAGCGTTGATTCAGGAAGTTTATGTATCGAAGATTTATAGTCAGGAAGCGGAACTACAGTTGTTAACTTCTCAGATTAATCCCCACTTTTTATATAATACGCTGGATTCTATTCATTGGCTTGCGGTGGAGGAAAAGGATTATGATGTTGCGGACCAGCTGGAGGCGCTGTCGGATATTTTCCGTCATGTACTTAGCCGGGGTAAAGAAATGGTATCAATTGAGGAAGAGGTAAATCATCTTAGAAATTATATGTTCATCATGAATGCCCGGTATAAAAACCGCGCAAAGATACGGATTGAAATGAATGAGCATCTAAAAGATGTTAAGATTCCAAAATTAATCATTCAGCCCCTGGTAGAAAATGCAATGCTGCATGGATTAGAGCCTAAGGTAGAAGGCGGGACAATCGAAGTGTGTATTCAAAGGGTAAAGGGGCAGCTGACAATTCTTGTCCGTGACAATGGGGTAGGAACGGATGAAGAGAAGATCCGGGAAAAATTAGCAGATGCTAGTGAGGAACACAATGTATTTGCACTGAAGAATGTGGATCAGAGAATAAAATTAAAATATGGGGAACCTTATGGTCTTGATTTTAAGAGCAGGATAGGTGAAGGAACAGAAGTCAGAGTGACAATTCCAATTAGGGGGAAATGACGAATGAGGATTTTAATTATTGATGATGATGTACAGATAAGAGTAGGTATAACGGAAGGTATTGACTGGGCAAGTCTGGGAATAGAGGAAGTAAGAAATTGTGGAGATGGAGCAGCCGGGCTTGCGCTATATGAGGAATTCAGGCCGGATATTATATTGGCAGATGTTCGTATGCCGGAGATGGATGGGCTGGAATTCTTACAGAGGGTACGGGAAAAAGATGAAAGTGTAAAAGTAATTATGATCAGCGGATATTCTGATTTTGAATATTTGAAAAGTGCGATCAAATATGGCGCAGAGGACTATGAACTTAAACCAATTAAAGTAAAAAACCTAATACAGCTAATTAACAGGACAAGGCAGAAAATAATTCGGGAAAGATTTTCAAAAGCCAGAGTGGAAGAATACCAAAGTGCATATGAAAAAAACTTTATTCGTGAAGTACTGCAGGGAGAAGTAGTAGATCCAAATGTAATTACAGGCTTTCTTCAAAATGGATTTCCCAGGAATGATACCAGAACCGTGATTTGCGGTGCGCTGATGGCAGACCCAGAGTGTGACGGAAGCGATTATGGTGAACTGGATTATGAGGTCTTGCATTTTATGGAAAGTCTGGGAGAAGAAATCTGTTGTTATCGGGTTCGGGAAGGGCAGTTTCTGCTTTTAATGCCTGCGCAGCCTTCCACCCTGTACGTGTTTAATCAACAGAATAAGATGAAATATTGTTATGAAAATATGAAACAATGTGCCTGGTATCAGGAATGCGGGATTACCATTTCCCTTGGGATCAGCCTGGAAGTACCGTTATCACAGGTGAAACAGGGGTATTATCTGGCATGTGACTGGCTGGAATACCGCATATTTGACGGCAGAGAAAGTGTTCATATGCAGACAGGGATTCCCGATAAAGCCTGTATTACAGATGGGAGAAAAAAGATTTCCGATCTTACGCGAGCGTTGACAGAAGCCTTTCTGGCTGGAAGTGAGGTCCAGATAGAAGAGATCCTGGAGCAGGCTGGAAACGTCATTCGGCAGGACAAAATAAAAGATTTGAATATAGTACTGGAGTTTGTCCTGGACAGTTGTATTGAAGTAAATAATCATTACATTAAAAACGGATACCGGAAAAAACCATTTCATACCGTATCTGTTCATGCACGGTTAGATCAGTTTTATTTTTTGGAGGAGTACCTGGAGTTTGCCAAAAACTTGTTCATAGGGGCTCTGATTCAGGAAAAACAGGATATATGGAATAAGTACAGCAGCACGATTGCAAAAGCTGTTCATCACATTGAGCAGCATTATATGGAGAATCTGACTGCAGAATATATGGGTGAGTTTATAGAAAAAACACCAAATTACTTCAGTCATCTCTTCAAGAAAGAGGTTGGTGTTTCTTTTAAAGAATATTTAAATCGGAAACGTATGGACAAAGCAAAAATATTACTATTAGAAACAGATTTGAAAATATATGAAGTGGCGGAGAAAGTTGGGTTTCATGACTCCATCTATTTTTCCCAGGCATTTAAAAAATGTATGGGGTGCTCACCAGCGGAGTGTAAAAAAGGTTAATGTACTATGAGAGCGGGAAGAATCAGGGTAAATCTCAGAATTCTTCCTGCTCTTTTTGCGCGTTATTGTAGATTTTCTATAATTAATGTAGATTATTCCGGTTTTTTTGGTAACCTATATTTCTTATAATAAGGACATCCAATAAAAAAGTATACAAAAGCTATACTGCGTAAGATCAAAAGGAGGAACGATGATATGAGAAAGAAACTGGTTGGGATGTTAGTGGCAATAAGTATGATAGCAGCTGGGATGAGCGGTTGCAAAAGCAGTGAAAAGGTAAAGGAGACGTCTCAGAATAAGAATGAAAGCAGTGTAGAAACTGCTGATAAAACCACTGAGAGTATATCCGGAAATACTGCTGACATAGATATGGAAATGGTTCTTATGATTGAGAATCCGGAGATACCCGTTACTTCTGATGTGGTAAAAAAGGTACAGGAAAAATTTCCGGATATACAATTTGTCTCCAAAACATGGGATCAGTCTCAGATAGAAAAGTCTGTTAAAACGGCGTTTGCAGCCGGGGAAGCAGTTGATATTGTCCAATATTGGCCGAATCAGATGAAGAATTTCACAACATCAGATATGGCGCTTGATCTTACACCTTATCTGGATTCAGATCAGAATTGGAAGAATACCTGGGTAGAAGGTGCCTTGGAGGTAGGTGTATTTGACCGTAAAAATGTTGCAGTTCCTTTTGGAACCGTATATCCGCTGCTGCAGGTTAATACGGAACTTCTGAAGAAGGCTGGTGTGGAGATAAAAGACCAGTGGACCTGGGATGAGTTAGTAGATGCCTGTGAAAAAATTAAACAAAATACGGATGTTTTTCCATTAGGAGTTAAGGCAGATAATGCCTGCTGGTTTGTGAGAAATGGATTGATGCAGTGCTGGGATAACCAGGATGAACTGGATAAGTTTAATGCAGGTGAGATTTCATTTACAGACAGCAGAGTAAAAGAAGTCTTTGATAAAATAAAAGGGTTGTATGATAAAAGCTACCTCTATCCCGGGGAAGGGGCAGTTTCGGCTACACAGGATCAGATTACAGCGGCATTTGCCCAGGGTCAGGTAGCAATGTTTGCCAATACAAATAATCAGTGCGGTATTGCGAAAGAAGCGGCAAACGGAGCATTTGATGTGGAGATTATAAGCTGGCCCAATATGGGAAAAGAGGACATGAACTATCTGCTGGGTGGTTCGGATGGTTTCTTTATTACAGCGAATACAAAATATCCGGATAAAGCAGTAGAGGTACTGAAATATTTAACCAGTACGGAAATCTTGCAGATGTATGCTGATACGGGGAATGTGGTACCGGTAAAGGGAATAGAGTCAGCAGATCCTGATTATGAATTGTATGGTGTGGATGCAGCGAAAGTTTATCCTACGGAGCCAATTGGCATTTCACCGGAAATGTTTGATTACATTGTGTATAACACACCGTCCAATTATCTGTTCTATGGAGATACTTGTTTGAATGAATTAGAAGCACTGCGTGAGGCAGCCGTAGGAAAGTGAGAATTGCTAATATGAGACAGAAGAAAGAAAAGCCCGTTCTGAATAAAAAAATAATCGCTGCAGGCTGCTTGTTTATGCTGCCGGCGTTTGTCATTATTATCTTTACCATGCTCATACCTCTGATTTGGAATGTCGTACTTTCGTTTTATGAGTGGAATGGCAATTCTGAGATGAAATTTGTTGGACTTGCTAACTATATAAGTGCCATGGCTGAAAGGAGTACATTGACTGCCCTTAAAAATTCAGTATTTATTGGAGTGGTATCTACAGTAGTTGCAATGATACTGGGGATTTTATTTGCACTGTGTATTTACCGGCTGGGTAGAAAGGAAGGAGCTTTATGCAGGTTTATATTCTACAGCCCCAGTATGATGCCTATGACGGTTATCGGACTGCTATTTGTTTTTGTGCTTGCCCAGGATAATGGTCTGCTAAACAGTGCTCTAAAAGCAGCAGGACTGACATCATTGCAGCACGGATGGCTATCAGAACGGGGAACCGTGCTCTGGACAATTTCCATTGTACAGGGGTGGAGGTTTTCAGGAACAATCATGATGCTTTGCTATACCGGAATGCTTGCTATTCCAGGTTCCCTGTTTGAATCTGCAAAACTAGATGGAGCAGGATATATGAAGTCTGTACGGTTAATTATTCTGCCCCTCATCAAGCCAACTATTAAACTTGCTCTCTCTATGATGCTGCTCTGGTCATTTAAAACCTATGATATGGTTTGGACAATGACCAAGGGAGGGCCCGGGGATTTGTCTGTGACAGCACCTATCAGAATGATAACAACGGCATTTTCATTTAATAAATTTGGCAATGCATCTGCCATAGGGATTATATTAACAATTATTGTAAGTATCTGCGTGATTATTGGCAGAAGAATTGCGAAAGGAGAAACTTATGAATACTAAATCACAGCATTTTTCTATCAGAAAGTTTAGTATGGGTTTTATTCTGCTGCGCATAATTATGCTCTGCTGCATCGCATTTTATGTATTGCCTATCGTCTTTTCCTTTATCACTTCATTAAAGACTACACCGGAGTTTTATCAGAATGTCTGGGCGCTGCCGGAAAAGTTCCGATTTGAAAATTATATTCAGGCATTTACAGAGGGTAAAATAGGAGAATATTTTTTGAACAGCGTTATCATCGCTGCAACATCATTGGTACTTATTCAGGTGTTCGCACTGAGCGCGGCATATGCGCTGTCCAGACTGAAAATCCCATTTGCAAATCTGATATTAGTCCTGCTGCTTGTCATACAGGTCCTTCCAACAGAATCAATGATTATTCCTTTGTATATGATGCTATCAAAGACGGGTTTGCTGAAATTACAATATGCAGCTATTATTATCGGCTACGTAGGATGGTCTCTTCCTGGAACAATTATTATTTTAAAAAACTATTTTGAAACCATACCAATTGAGTTATTAGAAGCAGCCAGAATAGACGGCAGTGGAGAATTCAATACGATGGTCAGGATTATACTGCCGCTGATGAAAGGGGCTATGTCTACCTGTTTTGTAATGAATTTTACTTATGTCTGGGGAGAACTGATGTGGGCCCAGATCGCTACCCTTCTAACGGACAAAGGAATTCCCATAACGGTAGGTCTGCTAAATTTTCAGGGGATGTTCACCACAAATTGGCCAATGCTTACTGCAGCAATCTGCATAGTAATGCTGCCACTGTTTTTAATCTTTTTATTCCTGCAAAAGTATTTTGTTGCAGGTCTGACAAACGGAGGTATCAAAGGTTAAAATTCCATATGAAATTACTGGTAAATTTTAGTAATATAATGTAGAACAAGATTCTATTAATTGTAAATATACTTATATAAAAATGGGCTTATGGTCGAAGTTTTTAAGATATCTTCTTCTATAAAACATTTGCAATTTCATAGAGAAGTCTGATATGTAAAAGATAATGCAGTGTTACAGTCAGTGCTTGTTAACAAATTTGTTGGATTTCTCTTTGCTTTGTGGCAACAATTTGAAACACAAGTAGTTTAGTGGGAATCTACGGATTTTATGGGAGTAAACAATAAAAGGCAGGTAAAATTCTTACAATTAATGATAGGAAAAAATGTATGGATGTTTACGGAAATGATAAAAGCGGACAGGCAATGTCCGCTTTTTATTGTGAAAATGATGAAATGAAAAAGTTATTGTTCCAGTGAGTGAGGTAAAAAAGACGAAAATAACGAGGTGTACAAAAAGGAGAAACCAGATTCTAAAAATGTAAAATAGTGTAGTAACATGGTACAAACCCTTGTTAAAATTGCGTTAATAATTGTGACTTAGTACTATGCAAATAGAAATTCATCTGTTACAATAGGGCAAGAGGCGATTCTATGAACGAAATTAAAGATTTTTTGAAATCCAGGGCTATAATGAATCTGGTTATAGTTCTGCTTAATATTGGTGTTTTTATTGTAATGGAATTAATAGGAAATACAGAAGATGTACAGTTCATGCTGACTCATGGTGCAAATTATACACCATGGGTTTTAGAGCATGGAGAATATTATCGGATATTTACCTGCATGTTTTTACATTTTGGAATTGAGCACTTGTTCAGCAATATGCTGGTGCTTATCTTTCTGGGAGATACACTGGAAAGAACTGTGGGCAAAATTCGCTATCTTCTGATATATGTGATTGGTGGTCTGGGCGGCAATCTGTTGTCGATGTGGTATGATATGAAAACCGGAGACTTTGCAGTTTCAGCCGGTGCATCGGGAGCCGTATTTGCAGTGATCGGAGCACTTGTATTTATTATTGCAAGAAATAAGGGGAAACTGGAAGATCTGACGGGTAAAAGGCTGGGTCTGATGGCAGCGCTCACCTTGTTCCAGGGATTCTCCAGTGCCGGTATAGATAACTCGGCACATATAGGAGGCCTGATAACAGGAGCACTTCTTGCGGTTTTGCTCTATCGCAAAAAGAAACGCGTTTCGATAGAGCAAGGTGATTATGATAGCATGCAATAATTAAATAAATATTCATGTCTAAAGAATGCGGCTATGTAGGCTAGCAGAAAGGAAGGAGGATGGTAAAGCAGGTTCCTGAACCCAGGGTGGATTTCACTTTTAAACACCCGTCATGCGCTTCTACTATGCGCTTGGTAATGGCAAGCCCAAGTCCGCTGCCACATTTTTTATGTGTTACAAAAGGGGCAAAAAGGGTGTCCAGATCTTCATCACGGATGCCACAGCCATCATCAATTACCTGGATGATTAGATTATTTTCTTGCGTGTACGCCCGGAAGATAATATGACCACAGTCATCTAATGCTTCAACGGCATTACGCAGCAAGTTATAGACTGCCTGATGCAACTTTGTATCGTCAGCAGTGATATAAGGCAGTTCTTTTTGAAAGTCACAGGAAAAATCAATATCAGTATCTCGTAGATGGGTTGCAATAGACCCGGCAAGAGCCTCTACCCAGGACTTAACATTCATTTCCTGAAGAGCGAGGCGCTCTCCGTTATTGAATGAGGATAATTCGTCAAGCAGTTTTCTGAGGAACATCATATCTTCCATCGTTTGATTCCAAAAAGCAAAATTTCTTACCTCCGGATGTTGTTTTTCAATCAATTGCAGAGAACTGTTTATTAAAGTAACAGGATTGCGTATCTCATGTGAAATCTGAGACACAGTAAATTGTTGTTCTTCTTTCAGCTTTTCTATGATATAGCGGAAATCCTCACGCTCATTCATGAGGGCTTTCATCTGTTTTTCGTCATTTTTAGTTAACATATCGACACCTCCTTGCATAGAATACAATTGGTTTCGAAAAATAGCAAATACATATTATTTTCATAATTTTACAAAATGTATAACATATTGGTGAATAATTATAAGAAAAAGGAGAGAGTTTATGAAAGAAAATGATTGCATTTTTTGTAAATTAGCGAATGGACAAATACCATCAGCCGCAGTATTTGAAGATGATGACTTTAAAGTAATACTTGATTTAGGACCGGCATCCAAAGGACATGCCCTGATTATTCCAAAGGAACATTATGCGGATATTTTTGACATGCCGGATGTGTTACTGCAAAAAGCATACACTTTGGCGAAGAAAATGGCAGCTGAGCTAAAAGACAAGCTGGAGTGCGACGGTATTAATATTCTGCAAAACAATGGGGAGGCAGCAGGTCAGACTGTATTTCATTTCCATATACACCTCATACCGCGCATGACTAAAGATCATGTGGGTATAACCTGGAAACCCGGAACCTTGACGGAGCAAGACAAAGAGGAGATACTTTCCAAATTTAAAGCATAAGCTGAGAAGAGGACACTACAAAAGATGAAGAATAAATTGTTTACAGACGTATATAACAAATATCATCGTCTGGTCATAAAGGCGGCATTGGATCAGACAGGGGATTTTGAGTTGGCACAAGAAATCTGCCAACATGTATTTTGGAAATATTATGACAATATGGATACAGTGGCGCCTGATTTTATTAAGGCGTGGCTTCTGATCACTGCGAAAAGGGCTATTATAGATAATTCCAGAAAAGCAAGTGTCAGAAGAGAAGTTATTATGCCAACTACGAGTATGAATACGGCAGTTCAATACTCCATTGATGAGTTGGTAAACAGAACGGCAAATACACAATTGCTGTTTACAATTTTTGACGATTTAAAGCAGATGAATGAGAGATGGTACGAGGTGATTTATCAAAGCTATGTGAACGGCTTGACCCAGGAGGAAGCAGCGGCAAAACTTGGGATCGCAGTTACCGTATTTCGGGCAAGATTATGCAGGGCAAAGAAATACATAAGACAGAAATATCTGAAAGATTATAAAGAAAAGTAGAGGCGCGCGCCTCTACTTTCCTTGTGTAACCTGGCCTATTAATGACACTATTTTTCCGATGGCATCATTTTGCTGGCTTTTTTCCATAGCTGCAATATATGTGTGCCGGGACTCATAAAGCGTTTGAATTGTACGAAGGAGTGCTTCGGATGACAGGGTTTCTTCCTCCAAGACCTCGCTGAACCCCTGGCGCTTGAAAGAGGCAGCATTTAAAATCTGATCTCCACGGCTTGCCGCAGCAGAGAGCGGTATTAAGAGATTTGGCTTGCGCAGTGCCAGCAGTTCACAGATTGCATTTGCGCCTGCTCGGGAAACTACTACATCAGCCAGGGCAAACAGATCTGCCAATTCTTGTTTTATATATTCGAATTGTACATAGCCTTCCGTTTTGATGAGTGATTCATCAATTTTATCTTTTCCACATAAGTGAATTACCTGGAAAGTTTTCAAGAGTTGTGGTAATATATTCCTTATAGCGGTATTAACTGCAGCAGAACCAAGACTGCCGCCAATAATGAGCAGGACTGGTTTGTTTGCGGTAAATCCACAGAATTTCAGCGCCGCCAGTTTGTTGCCGGATAAAAGCTCTTGACGTATGGGAGATCCGGTTAAAAAGGCTTTCCCTTCGGGAAGATGGGACAGTGTTTCAGGAAAATTACAGCATATTTTGTTAGCAGACGGGATTGAGAGTTTGTTTGCCAGGCCCGGCGTCATGTCTGACTCATGTATGATTACTGGAATATGACGGTGCTTTGCAGCAAGAACTACCGGTACAGCAACAAACCCACCTTTAGAAAAAACAACATCCGGTTTCAGGCTTTTTAATAATTTGCGTGCCTGAAAGTAGCCCTTAATCACTTTAAAAGGATCTGAAAAGTTTTTTGGGTCAAAGTAACGTCTCAACTTACCGGAAGCGATTCCATAGTAAGGAATCGAAAGTTCTTCAATTAATTTTTTTTCAATTCCGTCCAGGGAACCAATGTACTGGACATCGTAGTCAAGTTCCTTAAGGCGAGGGAGTAGAGCAATATTAGGTGTAACATGGCCGGCAGTGCCGCCACCTGTAAGAATAATTCGTTTCATATTCATCCTCCAAAAAGTTCATCATAGATACATATTATACTGTTATGAAAAAAAGTCAAGACAGGACTGGGCAGGATAGGATATAATTATATTAAAGCTATCGGATATAAATGCAACGTTGCTCGTGCAGAGGGGAGTAAATAGTGGAAGGAAAACTAAGAAAAAACAGTGATAAAATTGAGCCTTTTCCAGTAGTCTCGGATAATCTAGAGTCCGTGGATGATATGGATGAGGCTCTCCGACAGCAATTGATTAAAGCGGCAGATGAATACGAAAAAAAATTAAATTCGGACCCTGGTTTGGATTATATAGATGATATGGATGAATCCCCGGAACTTTTTGCAGCAGTTATTCAAAAACTGAAGGATGAAAAGAAGTGGATTGATGAGGAAAAGGCAGATCCCGCCAGGAAAGAGGAGGTATCGGAGACTGCTATGGGAGATGAAGAGAAGAAAAATGTCGAAAGTGAGGAAAATCGTGAGAAAGTCTATGAGATGCTTTCGGATGAGGATCGGAGAGCGCTTGCGATTGGTCGAAGAAAGATGGCACAACGCCGGCGGGATAAGGTTTTAAAGTACGCTGGGTTTGCGGCTATGATTTGCTTGTGTTTGTTTGGGGTTAGTATGACAAGTTCGGCTAATAGGGAATATTTAATGTCGATTATAAACACCATGGTAAATGATAATTTACAAGTAAGGCTAAATGATGCCAACGAAGATCATGTAATGGGTGATTTGTCGGAAAATGAAGCTTGGAAAAAGATAGAAACATTATTGGATGTAAAGATGTTGAAATTTAATTTTAAGCCAGACAATATGAAGTACTTATCAGTAAATATTGATGATTTAACTTATAATGCGGTTATGCAGTATATGTATAATAATGATACTACGGTAAATATATACATATATAAAAATAGAAAAAATGCATCATCTTCTCAGGTATTTGATGGTATAGTGAAAGACAACTTTGTAATTGAATCGGAAGAAGGAGATTTAATTAATGTAACAGAATTAATGAACCCTAATAATGAAATTTCTTATGCTGCATATTTTAATAAAGATGAATGTTATTATTCAGTTACTGCTATCATGGAAAAAGAAAATTTTACGAAAATGTTAAAAAATATTTATTTTTAGTTTTAGCGTCATATTTTTGGTTCTAATACGTTTATATATATGTAATGTAAATATTCTAAAGAAAAAGGAGGAAATATGAAAGTGAGTAAAAAAGTAATTAGAGTAGTATCAATTATGTTAAGTTTGATGCTATGTTTAAGCCTTGTTCCCTTGAATGCAATGGCTGCCGAAGAATATAAAGCAGGCGATATTGTAGAGGGTACATTATTAACATCTGATTCAACATCTGAGGGATTTTATCGTGCTATTGCAAGAGGCTCGTATTTATCAAGTGCATCATGTAACATTACTAACGGTGGTGGAGGTGTTGTATATATTGGCGGAACAACTATAGCTAATCGTATGTGTGATTCTGTAGAAGTATATTTAGATATAGACAGACTCATTAATGGCAGTTGGGTTAATGTAGATCATAGAGGTCAAGTAGTCTATAATACAACTCAATGTAATTATAGCACGTCGTTATATGTGACTCCTGGTTATTATTACAGAGTTACTGCATCACATATTGTGCGTAAAGGTGTTGTTAAAGAAATAGCTAGTAGTTATAGCGATGGCATACTTATAAAATAATTAAATATATATCCAATGAATGTTTAAATTACATTACCTTTCATTGTGTATTATGATTAATAATTTTTAGGAAATGTTATTAGTAACACATAAACGAATTAGACAAAGGGGAGTAAAAAAATCATGAATGCAAAGTACTATCGCTTTTTATTTCAAAACATTGAGTGTGGAATATGCCATACAGGAAGTATCGTGGACAACTATATTGATGAGAAATGCCAGTTTATTTACATTAGTGGAGTGTTAAATACGGCATGCAGGAAGACAGAACCAGACAAGAGATTTCATAATGTTCCTGAATATGACTTTATGATTTTGGCGGATTTATGCGCATTTTCAATACATAAAGCTGTGGAAGTTCTGACGACATCAAAAGTCGGTAAGGTCATTATACCAGATTTTACTTTGGAGGATTTGAAAGGGCTTACAAATCAAGCCGAGGAAGATAAGATCTTTGATGACAATGAGCTTAGCTTTATCAGAAATCCATATGACTTTATGAAACACAATGGTGTGGAAGAAATTTGCAGGGTTGAGAAAGATTTGTCCTTTATCTGTAATGGATGGCGTTTTGAATTTGCCGTCTATGGTGAAGGGATTGAAAAGGGATTGGCTGTATACCATGGTTCAGATAAAATGGACAAGAAGATGGAAGATTCGGTCATGGCAGTTAAGTATATCTCTGACGATACGCCTTGCAGCGTATGTATAAATCTGGGTGTGCCAAGCTGCGGTATGAGATGTGGTTTATATAATGATTTTGAATTATGTAAAAAGCACAATGGAGCCGGAGAGCAGGAATATATTGATGGAAGTCTGCTCTTGGGAACCGTAAATCTCCGGGAGCATCTGGGAGCGGTTAAAGAGCGTTTTGCGGATGTCTGGAGTAAGATCAGGATTGTCGCAATTCCAAACGGAGGGAATGCGGCTGAGTGGGATAAGGGAATACTGGATATAGGAACAAAAGGATATAAGCAGTATTTTGTGAGTCCCGCATCCGATGTCTGTAACTCAGAAGCAATCAAAGACATCGGGGTGAGCAGCCCGTATCAGCATTTTACAGTAACCTCAAAAGAATTCGGCTTATGCTGTTCTGGATTTTACAAGCATCGTGAGTACAATTAAATATTAATTAGAAAATGCCTATCTTAATAGCATCAAACAGAGTATAATATTCTTATACAACTATGTTTGGGCGAAAGGAGAGGCATTTTTTATGAGACTGACATTTTTAGGGGCAACACATGAAGTAACAGGGAGCTGCTATTATCTGGAGGCATGCGGAAAAAAGATCTTGATAGACTGTGGTATGGAACAAGGGCCTGATTGTTTTGAAAATCAGGAAATACCAGTTCCCGCCAGTGATATTGATATGCTGCTGTTGACACATGCCCACATTGATCATTCCGGGAAAATTCCCCTTTTATACCAGAGAGGATTCCGGGGGCAGGTATTTTCTACGAGAGCTACCCAGGATTTATGCGAGATTATGCTGCGAGACAGTGCACACATTCAGATGTTTGAGGCTGAATGGAAGAACAGAAAAGGAAAAAGGGCCGGAAAGGCAGAAGTTGAGCCATTATATAATATGGAAGATGCAAATGGAGCTATCAGCTGCTTTATCGGGAATGAGTATAATAAAATAATACCGATTGCAGATGGTATAAAAATCCGTTTTATTGATGCAGGACATCTGCTGGGTTCATCGTCGATTGAAGTATGGATCAATGAAAAGGGCTGTGAAAAAAAGATCGTATTTTCCGGTGACATTGGAAATATGAATCAGCCGTTAATCCGGGATCCCCAATATATTCAGGATGCAGATTATGTAGTTATGGAGTCCACCTATGGTGACAGAAGCCATGGAGGCAGACTGGATTATGTGGGTGAGTTTGCTGAGATTATTCAGAGGACTTTTGACAGAGGCGGAAATGTGGTAGTACCCTCTTTTGCGGTGGGAAGAACTCAGGAACTCCTTTATTTTATTCGTAAAATCAAGGAAGAACGGATGATTAAGAACCATGAAGGATTTGAAGTATATGTAGATAGTCCGCTGGCAGTGGAAGCCACCAGTATTTTCCGTGAACGGATGCGGGAAGACTTTGACGAGGAAGCGATTGCACTTTTGGATCGAGGAATTAACCCCATAGGTTTTCCGGGGTTAAAGACAGCAATTACCAGTGATGAATCAAAAAATATTAACTTTAATAACAGTCCGAAGGTTATTCTGTCAGCAAGCGGGATGTGCGATGCGGGAAGGATTAAGCACCATCTGAAGCATAATCTGTGGCGCAAAGACAGTACGATTGTATTTGCAGGCTATCAGGCGGTAGGGACTTTAGGAAGGGCTATCCTGGAAGGTGCCAAAACGGTACGGCTATTTGGAGAAGAAATTGAAGTGCATGCAGAGATCTGCAGTCTTCAG
>NZ_JAWYAJ010000006.1:0-18213 GCF_034124845.1 Robinsoniella sp. | reverse complement strand
TGACAACAGGCTGGCAAGGGGAAGTTCCGTGGTGGGATTGCTGATAATACACACCAGGCGTGAAGGTGTCTCAAAATAAAAGTGGCTGATATAGGTTCCCACAAAAAGGGACAGCAGATAGTCAAATAAATGGGACATTTTCTCGGTTGTCTGAGAAATGCCCTCATCAGCAGTAAAGATCAGCACCGTATAATTATTCAAATACAGATTTACGCCAAGCATCTGGGCACGTGTTATAAATTCATCTTCACTGAGAGATCCCTTCACCCAGCTTTCCGTAAAGATACTTCGAAAGGTCAGCATCATGGAGCCGTAAGTATTGGAAAGGGTGGAGCGTTCCTTTAAATGGCTGACAATCCGGCTGATCGATTCGCCCAGTTCATCTGGATTCAAGGGCTTCAACAGATAGTTTTCGGCGCCATGGCGCATAGCAGTCCGGACATATTCAAAGTTATCGTAGGCAGAAAGCACTAGAATAGAGATCAGGGAGTTTATTTTACGCACTCTTTGAATCAATTCCAGCCCATCCATCTGGGGCATGGAGATATCCGTAATCAGCAGATCCACAGGATTATTCTCCAGATATTCCAGAGCATGGAGGGGATTGGTAGTGCTGCAGCATATTTCGAAATTGAAACCGATCCAGTCAATGGCCGTTTTCATACCTTCTATTACAAAAGGTTCATCATCAACGATTAATACCCGATACATAGCAGGGCCTCATTTCTTATCATAAGTTTGGAGCCGCCGTTCGGCAGCTGTTTCTATATTTTATACTAGCGGATTGTTTTGAGAAAGTCAAGACTTGAAGGAAACTTGCTAAATCATCCCTGCTTTCTGGCTTTCCGGTAAGCACGTGGCGAAGCCCCATTCACCCGGTAGAACAAATCTCCAAAATAATTACTGTTTTCAAAACCGCAGCGGGTTGCAATATCGGTAATAGAATCATTTGTGTGGAGAAGCTCATAAGTTGCCTTTTGTATGCGGATCTGCGTCAGGTATTCTTTAAAACCAAAACCGGTAACGGCTTTAAACTTACGTGAAAAGTAGGTAGGATTTAGATTGGCTTCTCTGGCGGCATCTTCCAGTGTAATGGACTGCCAGTAAGACTGGCTGATGAAGAAGGCGGCTTTGCCTATGGCTTCATCCTGCGGTGTTAATTGGGCAGGCTCCTGCGTATGTTTTTCCCGCCGGAGCCTTGTTAGCTGTACCAGCAGTCTGCAGAGGGATTGCGATGTTAACAAGGCGGAAAATTCATCTTTTTGTTCAAACTCCTGAAATAGATGATTGATCGTCTGCATAATTTCTTTATGAAAAAGTTCGGATACATGGATACAGGGGGATCCCAGAAAGTTGTCCCGGATCAGTTCTGGACAGGTATCGGTAAGTGCAGATATGTAGCAGGGATCAAACATGATCACGATTCTTTCGTGAGTGGATACCTGGGAATAGGTAGTGCGGTGGAGGAGTCCCGGGGAGATCAGTGCAAGGTCATGCGGGCACATGGCATGTACAGTATGCTGAATAAAGAATTTCTGTGTCCCCGACAGAAGGTAATATAGTTCATAGCAGTCGTGAGAGTGAGATTCGGGCATACGGAAGCTGCTGTTACGCCTCAGTTGGTTGATAAAAAACAGCGGGGGATCATTTACGGGTTCTTTATGTTCTGGATTCATTTTAAGATTGCCTTTCCTGAATAATAATATGTTCCTGGATTACCTGTGAGGATAAGAAAATGCGTCTCGTCTTACATGTGAGTAAAAAAATGTTAAGAATATTTTCCCGTATTAGAATAACACAAAAAATCTGTAATTCAAGCAGAATTTCACGAAAAACCAGTAGATATCAATAAAATTTTGCGGTAAAATACAGTTCAAGTTACAGTTTAAATTACAGATTCGCGACAAGAGCATGTCAAAAAGGAGCAGACATCATGGATGAGAATAACCCACAGCTATCGGAAAAGGATCAGAAATTCCGGGATTTTACTCTGAACGGGAATATGTGGAAGGTTGTATGGCAGGTGGCATTGCCGCTGTGTGTGTATCAGTGCCTGGGGCAGGTATTTGGAGTGCTGGATACTATGATGGCATCCCATATCAGTTCAAACACCGTATCAGCAGTTGCGTACCTGGCACAGATTAACTCTATTATTTCGGCGGTGGGAGGCGGATTGGCGGTAGGTGCCAGCCTGAAAGTAAGCGAGGCTTACGGTGAGGGAAAGTATGATCTGGTGAAAAAGCGGGTCAGTACCCTGTATGCCATGTGCGGTGTATTGTCTGCAGTGATTCTTCTGCTCATTCCGTTTACAAAGCAGATTCTGACCTTTGCCAAAACGCCGCCGGAACTGATTGCAGAGGGCAATACTTATTTTCAGCTGCAGCTGCTGGCAATGGTTATTATTTTTTTTAACAATGTATTTATCGCCATAGAGCGTGCCAGAGGCGAGACAAAGCTTATAATGAAGATGAATATTATTGTTATTCTGACCAAGACATCTTTGACGGCACTGTTTGTTTATGTGCTAAAGGGCAGCATTGTGACCATGTCCCTGGCAACGATTATTTCCCAGTCAACTTTAATGGTGATCGGGCTGATCAGAATGAACCGGGAAAAGAATGCATTTGGATTTTCCATAGGATTTGTATCATTTAATAGGAGACTGTCGGGACCAATGATTGTACAGTCTGTTCCCCTGATTGTGGAGCGGGCTTTATTTTCCATGGGGAAACTGATGGTAAACTCTATGAGCACACTGTATGGGGTTCTTACGGTAGGGGCACTGGGCGTTTCGAATAACCTGGGAGGTTTTGCTTCTGCACCTCAAAATGGACTGCAGGAAGGCGCAGCGTCTGTGATCAGCCAGAATATCGGTGCAGGGAAATTTGACCGGGCACTGCAGGCATTCTGGAGCGTATTGGTTTATAATCTGATTGCCGGAGCTGTGGCTTATGCCATTGCCATGGGATTCTTGCAGCAGATCAGCAGTATGTTTTCCCAAAACGACCCGGAATTTCAAAGGCTGATTATGAAAATATTCCGGTTTGAGGCTATGGGATTTGTGCCGCTTGGAATTAATGCAGCAGTAATGGCTTTGCTTTATGGGTTGGGAAAAACGAAAATATCCTTACTGATCAGCATAAGCCGGGTCTTTGTGTTCCGGGTTCCCGTCCTGTGGTTGTTACAGAATTTTACGAACCTGGGCAGTGAAAGCGTAGGTATTGTAATGATGGTCAGTAATATTTCAGTTGCATTTATAGCAATCCTGGCAGCGGCAGTTGTCATACCAGCTGCAAAGAAAAAATATTTGGGGGAAAATAAAGAAAAAAGTAAGCGCTTCCAAATATTGGGATTAAAAAATATTAAAAATATGAAAAAAATATAAAAAAAGATGAAATTTGTACAAAAATATTGAATCTATACTATATAAAAAATTCTAAAAATCCCTTATACTTTCCTTAACGACAAAGAACAGACGGGAAACATGCCGTCTTGAAAAAGATAATCGGGAGGGATATAGTATGAGGGCTTCCAGTCAAAAAAATGTAAGCACTTCCAAAAAGACATTAAGAAAGCACATCTATGAATATCGATGGATCTATGCACTTGGGTTACCGGGTTTAATTGTTTTATTCCTGTTTTCCTATCTGCCAATGAGAGGTCTGTTGATGGCATTTCAGGATTACAATCCACACCTAGGTATACTGGGAAGCGAATGGGTAGGAATCAAACATTTCCAGGCACTGTTCCAGGACCCTAAATTTTATAACATGTTAAAAAATACACTGATCATCAGTGGATTAAGTCTTTTGACTTTTCCGGCGCCGATAATACTGGCACTGGTGATGAATGAGGTTCGAAATGCGAAATTTAAGAAAATGGTACAGACTTCGGTATACCTTCCGCATTTCCTCTCCTGGGCAATTGTAGCCAGTTTGACATTTTTCCTGTTGTCTACAGAGCAGGGACTTGTAAACAAGATTGCAAATCTTCTGGGGTATGAATCTACAGCGTATTTATTCAGTACCAAATGGATTTATCTGGTTATTGTAATCCAGTCACTCTGGAAAAGTATCGGATGGGGTTCCATTGTATACCTGGCAGCTATTTCCGGAATTGACCAGTCTCTGTATGAGGCGGCAAAAATGGATGGTGCAAACAAGTTCCAGTGTATGATGAAAATCACATTACCAAGTATTATGCCCACGGTAGCCGTTATGTTAATCCTCAGAATGGGAACAATCATTTCCGTAGATTTTGAACAGGTATTTCTAATGAATAATGCAATGGTAAAATCCAAGCTGGAAGTATTTGAAGTCTACATATATAACAACAGTATTGCCAGTGGAAGTACACAGTACTCTTACACAACTGCAATCGGATTATTTAAATCTGTAATTAATACGACACTTGTGATCTTCACCAACTGGATTACAAACCGCAAAGGTTATGACGGGGTAATGTAAAGATGAGGATGGAAAGGAGAGCGAATAAAATGGGTATGAAAGCCAAAGAAAATATTTATCAGAGCATATTGTGGTTCATTCTGATCATCATTGCAGGTACCATGATTCTGCCATTCCTGTATGTTGTAGTATTATCCTTTACCGATTCCACAGCGTATGTAGCAGGTGAGTTTATGCTATGGCCGAAAAAATGGTCTCTGGCAGCATATAAATTGATTTTATCCGGAACAGGATTTTTAAATTCCCTGAAATCAACAATATTTATAACAGCAGTGGGGGTACCGCTCAGTGTCTTTTTAAATGCAGGACTGGCATATATGTTATCAAAACCCATACCGGGAAAAAGCTTTTTCAATAAATACGTTATGATCACCATGCTGTTTACGGCAGGTATGGTACCAAACTTTATGAACATTAATTCCCTTGGACTGATCGATAACTATTTTGCATGTATCCTTCCGGCTGCATGCGGGGCATGGAGCATCATGGTTATGAGATCGTTCTTCCAGTCATTGCCCATCGAACTGGAAGAGGCAGCAAAGATTGACGGATGCGGGCAGCTTCGAATCTTCGGAACCATTGTAGTTCCCCTGTCCAAAGCAATGCTTGCAACCATGACACTGTTTTCCTTTGTAAGCTACTGGAATACATACTTTAACTCCATTATGTACATGACATCAACAGCGAAGGCATCTCTACAGGTATATGTGCAGAAAGTTGTACTTTCATCCAACATTTCGGACGTACTGGATGTGCAGTCAACCGTTCAGAATGCAGTTCCCCAGGAAGTAATGAGAATGGCGGCGGTAGTTGTTGTCGTGTTACCCGTACTGATCATCTATCCGTTCCTGCAGAAATATTTTGAGACAGGAATGATGGTAGGAGCAGTCAAAGGATAAAAACGCAGAGCGTTTTATATAAAAGTCATATAAAAGATCATATAGGAGGAATAAAATATGAAGAAGAATTTAAAGAAACAGGCAGCTCTTGGGTTGGCAGCAGTGCTGGCAGCATCCGCACTTGCAGGATGCGGAGGATCCGATGGTAAAACTACAGAGGCTTCTAAGACAGAAGGCACACAGGCAGAAGCAGGAACCGGAGAAACAACAGGCGGGGAATCAGCAGGAGGGGAAACCACAGCAACCGGGAATAACGGTGATCGTATGACAATTTCAGTCATGGGAATCGACTGGGGGTACGGACCGCTGGCAAACAGTGAAATGGAACAGTACTGGGAAGATCTGTTTGATGTGAATCTGGAAATTGAATGGGTGAACTACCAGGATTATGATCAGAAAGTAAACACCCTGATTGCGGCAAACAGTATGCCGGATGTAATCCAGGTGAGCAAGCAGGGCAATGGTTCTTACTATTATCCGGTATTTACACAGGCAGTGGATGCAGGATCATTTGTGGATATGACACCTTATTTATTTGACAATGGAAACGGTATTGCCGAGACCAATGCAGTTATGAAAAACTGGGACGAGGCCATGTGGGATCAGGCGAGATATAACGGCGGCATTTACATATTGCCGAGAAGCAAGGCAGAAAGCGGACAGAATTCCGGTATTGAAGTCAGGAAAGACCTGATGGAAAAATATAATTTTACGGAAGAACCAAAGACTATGGACGAGTTAAAGACCTGGCTGATCGACTTATCAAAAGCAGCATCCGAAGGGGAAGGCAAGAAGATTTATGCGCTGGAGTACTTTGATGATGATTTTATGAATGACAGAATCAAAGCATTTGCAGTTGCTTTCACAGGACAGTCCGACTGGTCTGTAAATGAAAACGGCGAATTTGAGTATATGCAGTTTAAAGATGAGTATATTAATTTCCTGAACTGGATGAAAGATTTATACGATGCCGGCGCAATTGATCCTGAATTTGCTTTGGCAAATGCGGATACTTCAAAATGGAAAGCAGGCAATTCCGTAGCATATCTGACAGCATGGTATAACTGGAATCAGTCAGCAGACCTTACCAGTAATAAAATATTTGATGAAAGTACAGGACCGGAATTAAAAGCATGGTGCCTGATGCCGGTTAAGGGTGACAAAGCTTATACGGTAAGCCCGAACTATACGGATATTGACTCCTGTATCGCAATCAGCGCTAAGTGTTCAGAAGAAAAGATCAAGAAGATTATGGAAGTGTTCAATGCAACGGAAGAGACATATCCGGGTTATGATTCCGTAATGATGGATGGCGTTCAGGATATCCACTATACCTTAAAAGAAGATGGAACAAAGAATACAGATGATGAAGTATTTAAGAAGAAAAGACAGGATGGCTATGTAGGTGCATGGAATCAGATCTTCCTGAAAAAAGATGCTGACCAGGTCACAGATAAGTTTATGAAAGACGGTACCAAGAGAGCATCCGATGAAAATATTGCCAAAGTAAAAGAGATTAAAGACTTTGTATACAGTGATTTAAAAGAAACCGGAATGAAAAATGCTATCAGCAACCTGCAGTCAACGACTTACAATAACAACTGGAACGTGTTGACAGATGATGTAAATACCCTGTGTGCACAGTATATTATGGGACAGATCGGGGAAACAGAGTGGAAAACGTTTGTAGAGGGTATCGTAGATTCTCCAGACTACAAAGCAATCCAGCAGGAATTTAAAGACGCAGCTGCAGAAGCGGCAAAATAATAGAAAGAGGTACTGCAGATCAGAGCCTGTTTGAAAATTCATACTGACCTCTGCACACCGCACTTCACGGGGAGTTTGTACCGAAAATAGTCAGTGTAGCCACTACACCACCTGTTTTTGGAACAGATTCCCTATAAAGTGCACGAGTGCCGGCGGGCGCAAATACGCCGGGAGGCACTGGTCAGTTAGAAATTTGAAACGTGCTCCTTGCTGCAGGATGCATGGGTGGAAAATATGGCTAATCAGGATTTTTTTCATGAGATTGCAATGACAAAGCATCCAATTGGGACTACAGATCAGGAAGTACAGCCTTTGCGGGTATCGGATATCTGGTTTACAGAAGAAGACTGCCATCAGCATAAGATTTCCTGGGAGAGGGAATTGACGTTTGAAGAACAGCGTGAGAAATTTGCGCGGGATTTAGAGAAACTGAGAAATAGCTGCCGTCCTTTCATGCAAAATTATCTGCCCCGGATCAGTACAGGGAAAGAATGCATGGATTTGCAGGAATTTGATTTCCGTTACCGGGAAAAAGGAGAAGTATTTACAGAACGTGGAGATAGCCGAAAGGTGTGGGAAAAGGTAACTATACCGGATTACCGGGGACCTGCACTGGAAGATGGAAAGTGGAGCGGATATTACAGATGTTTTTATAAAAATACATGGTCAGAAGAGCTCATTCAGAATCGGAAAAGAGCTGTTCTGTATTTTCAGTGCGTGGATTATATCGCGGAAATATATCTGAATGGCAATTATGTAGGCAGCCACGAGGGATTTTTTGCTCCGTTTTCTTTTGATGTTACAGATTACTTACAAGAAGAAAATGAGCTGGTTATCCTGTGCAGGAATGATGTACCGATACTTGGTGTGGGTCCGGTCCTGGATGGAGATAAAATCTATGCAGCTACGGGACCAGGCTGGGATGATCCCGATGTGGGATGGCACCATTGCCCTGCCGGAGCAGGAGTTTTTGGCAGGGTGAGCCTGGAGCTTCGCCCGGAAGTATACCTGGATGATATTTTTGTCAGACCGGATATTGATAAAGGTTTGGTGGAATTACGACTGGGGGTCATAAATTATACAGATGAGGTGAAGGAAGGTTATGACCTGGACTTAGAACTTCTGCCCAGGAATTACCAGGGCCAGAAGATTGGGGATATCCACACCAGGATTTCATACGTGGGACCTGGAAAGAATGAATACCGCTACTTTATACCGGTATCGGATTACAGGCTTTGGGAACCGGATACTCCCTGGCTGTATGGTGCACAGGCGGACCTTGGAAAAGACGGTAAATTTATTTCCGGTAAAAGCCAGAACTTTGGAATGAAAAAATTCGTCAGCGATGAGACATCGATTCCAAAAGGAAAGTTTTATCTCAACAACCGTCCCATTGTGCTTCGCGGTGCCAATGAGATGGGACATCTTCAGCAGTGCGTGATGAAGGGGGATTTTGACCAGCTGGTGGATGATATTCTGATTGCGAAAATGTGCAATATGAATTATTACCGTGTTACCCAGCGTCCGGTGCAGGAAGAGATCTATGATTACTTTGATATGCTGGGAATGATGCACCAGTGTGATCTGCCGCTCTTTGGGTTCCTTCGACGGCCGCAATTTGCAGAAGCAGTGAAGCAGGTACAGGAAATGGAACATCTGGTAAGAAAGCATGTATCTACGGTGATGGTTACTTTTATAAATGAACCCATGTGCATAAGGCGTACGGAAAATCCTGGGGATAAATATTCCAAACGCTATGAAGCAAAAGGGCACCGCCATCTGTTAAGGGATGAACTGGAGGCATTTTTCGCGGCTGCCAGAAAGGCAGTCTATGTGGAAAATCCTGACCGAGTGATTAAAAATGTGGAGGGGGACTATGATGGACCTACGGCAGAAGGAATGCCGGATTTCCACTGTTACACCATGTGGTACACCAATCATGGAGAACCAATTGGCCGTCTGATGAAAGGGTATCTCCCGCCTGTCAAAGAAGGCTGGATGATGGGATGCGGGGAATATGGTGCCGAAGGGCTGGATCCGGAGGAAATTATGCAAAGCTTTTATCCAAAAGAGTGGCTGGAAACTCAGCCAGACGGTTCCTGGTATCCGGATAAAATCGCCCGTGCACAAACCCATTCGGTACAGGGTGACTGGTATGAGGAGCAGAATAATATGGCTGACTGGGTAAGGGAAAGCCAGATTCATCAGGCGAAAGCCACCAAACTCCTGACCGATGCCTACCGGAGAAGAGGAGATATTATTAATCATACGGCGATACATCTGCTCATCGATGCATGGCCAGCGGGGTGGATGAAAACCCTGACCGACTGCAGGCGTCAGCCGAAAAGAGCGTATTTTGCTTATCAGGAATCCCTGCAGCCGCTCCGGGTGAACCTCTATACCGGACGGAACACAGCCTATCTGGATGAGCAGGTGGATGTAGAGGCGTGGCTGTTAAATGATACAGGTCATGACAACGTTCTGACAATTCGCGTGGAAGTATTTGCCGGTGAGGATACAGAGCCCTTTGCGGCATATGAAATAGAGGATACGGCACTGGCGGCAAATGCCATATGTGCGGGCAAGATTCCGTTAACATTTGAGAAAATGCCGGAATTTAACAGCAGGAGCCAAGCAGTGCAGGTAAGGGCGGCTATCCTAGATGAAGAAGGGAATGTCCGGAATACAGAAACCATTTCGCTACAGGTGTATAAGAGTTTGAAACAAAAATCGTTGCAAACTTCCGATAGGTGCAGTACCACAGACCCGTCTGCGGTATGCAGCGGTATCAGTATGAAATATTCGCAAAAGGTCAGGGCAATCGGTGATGAAGCCCAGAAAATTTGTAAAACACTGGGATTCACAGCGATAGAAAAGGCAGATATTTTAGTGGTCAGTGATTTAGGATCTGACAGCATTACAGCGGCAGAAGAACATACACGGGCAGGGGGACGTACCATTTTGCTGATGCCGGAAGAAAAAGTGACGATACAGATGGGAGAAGAAGAGATATCCACCCGGGGATGCGGGGAGCTGTTCTTTGCAGCAGCCAAAGAGGGTTTTAAAGAATATCCTGTTTCCATGATCTATAACCAGGAAAAGGGCTATATAGATGCTACGGGTTCTTACACCATTCAGACAGCGCTGCCGGGTGAGGCACTGATATATACATATGACAAGCAGGGACTGGACAAAAGCTGCGGGGCAAAGCCGCACCTTCCTTTTGTAAAAAGCTGTCCGCTGGGAGAAGGGGAGCTGCTGGTGATAAGCCTCTCCAGATCCGGAAGAATCGGATGCAATCCGGGGCTGGATGAACTGTTTGGACATTTGATTTTGAAAGGCGGAAGATGAGATGGGATTGCTGGAAGAGGAATTAAAAAAACGTAGTCTTCCACAGATATTGAAAAGCAAGAACAACGGTACCGTTCAGGATATAAGCAGCTGGATTTCCAGACGGGAAGAAATTAAAAGTCTGCTGTGCAGTGAATTCTGTGGCCGCTTCCCCGGAATTGCATACAAGACAGAGGGCAGACAGGTTTTAATGGAAGAAGATGCCTATGGAGGCAAGGCAGTAGTGAAGACGATTAGCCTTGGAATCCTATCGGATTATTCGTATGCATCCTTTCCCTACCGCCTGATGCTTCCTAAAGATGCAAAGCAGCCTCCCCTATTTATCTATCTGGCATTTACACCGGAGATTGCAGACGGCATCGGTGAAGAGATCCTGGATGCAGGCTATGGAGTAGCCAGTGTTTATTACCAGGACATTACTGCCGATTGCTATGATGAGCATCAGAGCGGACTTGGGAGGTTTTGTACCAGAAATCGTTTTGACAGCTGGGGCAAAGTAGCAATGTGGGCGTGGGGCGCCGGCAGAATCCTGGATGATATCTTAAAAAGGGAAGAGGCAGATGCAGGCAGAATTGCAATAATGGGTCATTCCCGGCTGGGCAAAGCCGCTTTGCTGGCAGGCGCTTTTGATGAGCGTTTTTCCCTGACGGCTGCCAATGAATCTGGAGCAGGCGGTGCCGCTCTGTTTCGTGGGAAGACAGGAGAGCAGATAGAAAATCTCTACGGGATGGGGTCCAGACTCTGGTTTGATGGAAATTTTTATAACTACCGGAAGGATTTGTCCCGGATGCCCTTTGATCAGCACTTTCTCCTTTCGCTCATAGCACCCCGTCATCTGTATGTATCCAGTGCGGATAGAGATGACTGGGCAGATCCAGGATCCGAATTCCTGTCCTGTGTGGAAAGTTCAAAGGTCTGGAATCTGTATGGAGAAGAGGGCTTAATTTCACCGGATCATTTTCCCGAAGCAGGGGCATGTTATCAGGAAGGGAGAATCGGATACCATTTGCGGCCGGGTACACATTATCTCAGCCGGGATGACTGGAGGCAGGTTATTGCATACCGGAATCGGCATGGTGTGTGATCAAACGCTGGAGCTTCCATTTGGCGACTGCCGCGGGGTTTTTGACTGATACATACCGCAGACCTGCCTAGAGCGTATTTGGACCGCAAAGTGGGGCGTGCAGATGGCGGGAATCATTTTTGAAACACGCTCTGAGGTAAGCAGGAGGATAAAGATGAAGAGATATGAAATATATATGAATAAGCCTGCCAGAAAGTGGGACGATGGACTTCCCCTTGGAAATGGATGCTTAGGCGCAATGGTGCTTGGAAGACTGAAAGAAGAAACCATATTTATAAATGAAGAGACACTGTGCTATGGACCGGCAAGAGAACGGGAAAATCCGGATGCACTTAAGCATCTGGGAGAAATTCGGGAACTTTTACTGGAAGGTAAAGTAGAAAAAGCCGCATTTCTGGCAAAGATGGCACTGACGTCAACCCCTAAATACAATAATCCCTATCAGCCGGTGGGTGACTTAAGGCTTTGCTTTTTAAACCATTCCGGCAGAGAAAGAGAATACGAAGCCCGGCTCTGTCTGGACGAAGCAATTGCCCGCCTTCATTATGAACTGGATGAAACACGGTATGAGAGGGAACATTTTATCAGCGAAGCTTACCAGGTGCTTGCCGTACGGATACGGGCGAAGGGAAAGCATAAAATAACCATGAGTGCCAATATCAGCCGCAAGCCTTTCGAGGAATTTACAGGAGTACTGGTGCCGCCCGGCGCAGATACGCCACTATATAGCACCCGATATCTGCGCCAGCTGCACGTCTGTAAATCTAGTCGCAGCCCCACTGCGCCGTCGATTCACAGACGCACACCTGACACAGATAGCAGGCACTATATACCGACGTATTTACGCCGGGAGGCACTGGTGCCGCCTGACACAGATAGCAGGCACTATACTTCGACGCATTTACGCAGGGAGGCGGTGCCATCAGCTACAGCAGGAAACTGGGGTGAGAATGGCGTGGGTGGAATGCATTACCTCAGTGGTGTGCGCATTGCATCAGAACGTGCCAAAATAATGGGTGATGCGGTATATCTGGAAGATGCTGAAGAGGCAGTGGTGTATCTGGCGGCGGGTACGGATTACCTGGATTGTCTGAATGGAAATAGAAAAGACAGTAAAGAGGCCTATGAGGATCTGTGCCGGGTAATCAGCGAGAGGCTGGATGCGGCGGAGGCTGCAGGGTATGAAGAGATCCGCCGGAGACACTTAGAAGACATCGGCTGCTATACGGGAATTTCAGTCTGGATTTATACGGAACCGGGAAAGAAAAAACCACAACTGCTGAACTGCTAAATGCTTTCCGCCAGGGAGACAGCTCCGGGGAAAATTATCTGACGGAACTGCTGGTACACTTTGCCAGGTATCTGATGATTGCCTCTTCCCATAATTGTCTGCTGCCTGCCAATCTGCAGGGCTTGTGGAATGGTTCTTATGAACCGCCGTGGCAGTGCCAGTATACCATCAATATTAATACGCAGATGAACTACTGGTTTACGGAAAAAGCAAATTTGTCTCAGTGCCATCTGCCGGTTCTGAACCTGGTGAAGCTGCTTGCAGAAAATGGCAGAGCGACGGCGCGGAAACTATATGGTGCAAGAGGATTCTGCGCACATCACAATACAAATGTATGGGGATGCACGGCACCGGAAGGAATCTTCGATGCCTCCCCCTGCTGGGTGATGGGAGGCGCATGGATGTGCCTGCATCTGTATGAACATTATATCTATACCGAGGATCTGGGGTTTTTACGGGAAGCATTTCCAATCATGAGAGAGGCACTGCGTTTTTTTGAAGATTATCTGTATGAACTGCCCAATGGTCTTCTGGTCACCGGACCTGTTGTATCACCGGAAAATACCTATCGGTCATCCATAGGTGAAACCGGAGCACTGACAATGGGCACGGCGATGGACAGCGCTGTATTGCGGCAGCTGGCAAAGTCCTGCCTGGACAGCATGCATGTACTGGATATACAGAATGAAGAGGATGAAAATATACTAAAAAATATGCTGGATAGGCTGCCTCCTTTGATGATCGGGGAGGATGGAAGACTGCTTGAGTGGATGGAAGACTATGAGGAAATAGAACCGGGACACCGGCATATCTCTCATTTATATGCGCTGCATCCGGGAAATGAGATAACGCCTGAGGCAAAAGACTATTTCGAAGCGGCGAAGAAGACCCTGCGGACCAGACTTTCCCATGGCGGCGGCCACACAGGATGGAGCCGTGCATGGCTGGGGTGCTTTGCAGCGAGACTTTGGGACGGCGAAGCGCTGAGAGGACACGTGGGGCAGCTTCTGAAAAAATGTATTCAGGACAACCTGCTGGACGTGCATCCGCCATTTCAGATTGATGGAAACTTTGGGATTGCAGAAGCAATTCTGGAAGGGATTGTGCAGTGCCGGACGCAAAAAGTGATCCTGCTTCCGGCACTGCCAGAGGAATGGAAGGATGGCAGTCTGAAGGGGTACATCCTGCAAGGAAATACAAGATTTGATATGGACTGGGAAAATGGAAAGCCTGTAAGGCTGTCTTTAACTCCGCTGGTGTCAAAAAGCAATATTCAAACAAGCAATAAGACTTATCAACTGACCTGGAAGACAGAGGTAAGAGAAGTAGTCTGCAGAGCAGGAGAGACAATAGAACTGAAATGGTGCCACCCGCACTGGGATTAGTGCCGCTATATACCGGCGTATTGACGCCGGGCAGCACTAGTAATGAGATGGAGGATGAAATGGAAAAAATAACAATACTGCAAAACAGCACAAAAAATGAAAGAATCAGCTTTGGCATACAGAGGATTTCTCAGGCATTGTCAGATGCCGGATATGAAGTAGTATATGCAGAGCTCCCCCAGTCACCGGCAGAATACCGGTATATAAAAGGAAAAAAGGTTTACGTTTCCGTGTTGGCAGAAGATGCTTTTCTGCAGTGGATGGAAGAAAATGAATTATTAATTTTCCACACCCGCCAGCCGGAAGGTGAGGGATTTTATATAGAGACCTGTCCCGCAGAATTGACTGTTATCTGCGGCGGCACAGATACCGGAGCCTTATACGGCTGTATGGAATTAAAAGAGAGAATCGAAAGAGACGGGGAATATCCAACCGAGATCACCTTTGGCGACGCCCCTGTATTTAAACTGAGAGGTCCGGCGGTAGGGCTGCAAAAGACCAAGATCGAACCCCCAAGGCTGGCCTATGAGTATCCCATTACCCCGGAGCGTTTCCCATGGTTTTATGATAAAGAGATGTGGACAAAGTTTCTGGACATGCTCTTATCCATGCGGTGTAATGTGCTCTATATCTGGAGTGGGCACCCCTTTTCATCCCTGGTAAAAGTTCCGGATTATCCGGAGGCACTGGAGGTAACGGAAGAAGAATTTGAGTTAAACCGTGAGGTATTCGGATGGCTCACAAAGGAGTGTGACCGCAGAGGCATCTGGGTAGTATTGAAATTCTACAACATTCATATTCCCCTGCCATTTGCACGGAAGCACGGTCTGGAACTGCTGCAAAGTAAAATCACCCCACTGGTGGCAGACTACACGGGAAAAACGATTAAGGAGTTCATTAAATCCTTTCCCCATATTGGGCTTATGGTATGTCTGGGAGAAGCTTTGCGGGGAACGCAGAATAAGACAGACTGGTTCATTGACACCATCATACCTGCCGTAAAAGAAGGCGCAGAAGAAGCAGGGCTTTCAGAAGAACCGCCGGTTATTCTCCGGGGGCATGACTGCGATCCCATTGGTGCCATGGAAGAGGCAAAGAAAAAGTATTCCAATCTCTATACGATGTGGAAGTATAACGGGGAAAGCCTGACCACCTATTATCCAAAGGGAAAATGGCAGGATATTCATCAGTCATTAAGCGGATTGGGCACGACACATATTATGAATATACATATCCTGGCGGATCTGGAGCCGTTCCAGTTCAATGCACCGCTGTATATCCAGAAATGTGTTCAGGCAGGACAGCACCGGTTTGGCTGTAACGGACTTCATTTATATCCGCTGTTTTACTGGGACTGGCCATATGCACCGGATAAGGTATCCCCAAGACTTTTGCAGATGGACCGGGATTATATCTGGTTTGCAGCATGGTTCCGTTATGCCTGGAATCCAAACAGGGAAGAAAATACAGAGATGGAACACTGGGTAAATGTATTTGCGAAGCACTACCGGGTATCGCCGGAATCAGCAAGAAAGCTGTTGATTTCCCAGGAAAATGCCGCACAATGTGCACCGAAAATTCTGGGAAGAGTCGGGATAACAGAAGGAAACCGGCAGACCATGAGCCTTGGCATGACCATGAGCCAGTTTACCAATGTCAACCGTTACCGTCCCAATAAGGAGCTGTGGAATTCCGTAGCCCGAAAAGGCGAGCAGCCGGATGATTATATACAAAAAGAGCTGGCTGGAGAGGCACATATCGGTGAGACACCGTATGATATGATTTCTGAAGTCAGCGCCCATGCCCAAAAGGCACTGCGTCTGATGGAAGAGGTGATGCGGGCGGAGGGTGAAGAAAATCAAGAACTGAAACGCCTGTATACGGATGCGGCAGCTGTCTATGAAATGAGCATTTCCTATTGTAAAAAGTTAGAGGGTGCCATGGAGATCCTGAAATATAAATATACTATGGATAAAAATTGCAGCGGTGATGTGGCGCTTCTGGAGAAAGCAGCAGAATTGATGGAAGCTTCGCTTCATGAATTCCGGAATCTGGCAAAGCTTACGGAGAACACCTACCTTTATGCCAACAGCATGCAGACTCCCCAGCGAAAGATACCGTTCCCAAATGGGGAAACCTATGGACACTGGACAGAATGTCTCCCGGAATATGAAAAGGAATATGAGAACTTCAGGAAACATCTTGCAGAATTAAAACAGGGTATCCTGCCAAAGGATCATGGGGAAGAAGTAACAGCAGATGCCCTGGAACCGGCACCATTTACGCTGTTAGGAGATCAGAGCTGTGAGACCTATGATTTGAAAAAGGGCAGCAGTGTATTTTCCGACTGTTCCTGCAAAGTAATCAATCTGGCACCGGAACTTAAAAAGCTGCAGGCAGTGCGTATGGGGCTGGGAGCGGCGATTGAAGAAGGAGTAACCGTAAAAATAGAGCTTGCTCAGGATTCGTATGTGCTGATAGGATACATGAATGCCAAGGGCGTAGAGTGGCTGCAGCTGCCGGACCTTGAAACAAACACCCATGCAGATGACCGTGGAGGGCTGACCGTTATCTATGCAAATGCCATTAAGGCAGAAGCATGCCCGCCCATTAACATCCATGCATACAAGTATGAAAAAGGTGTCCATGAGATTTATTTTGGAACCGGAGCTTTTATGATTGCCGGAGTAGTGGCTGCAAATATAGCACTGAAACCCAGAAATGCCAATCTGGGCGGCGAGGGTCTGGACACTCTGGACTGGCTGTACGAATAAAAGTGTGTGTAATAAAACGCTGGGAGGAATAAAAATGGCTGCAAAAACACCAAGAGAGATGACGGGCGCAGAACTGCGCTCTATGCTGAAAAGCAGTATAAATTTAAAGAGTTTAGGGGGCGTAAAATGCCCGGAACTGAAATTGCCGCCGGAAGATTTACAATGGTGGCGGGATGCAAAAATAGGGATGTTTGTACACTGGGGCCTTTATTCGATTCTGGGAAGAGGCGAGTGGGCAAGATTTAACGAGCAGATACCAAAGGAGGAATATGAGGGGCTGGCACAGGAATTCAATCCGGAGAATTTCTCCATGACTGAGTGGACAGATCTGGCGAAGGACTTTGGCGCTAAGTATATGGTAATGGTCACCAGGCACCATGATGGATTCGCACTCTGGGACAGTCCGGCGAGTTATGAAGGATTTACCAGTTACAATACCGGATCGAAAAGAGACTTTGTAAAAGAATACACAGATGCTGCAAGAGAAGCGGGTCTTCGGGTTGGACTGTATTATTCCCCCATGGACTGGAGATTCCCGGGATATTTCGACCCGGAAGGGCTGCCGGATAATGCGAAGCTGATGAAAGACCAGTGTTACGGACAGGTGGAGGAACTTTGCAGCAAATACGGACCTGTTGATATTATGTGGTACGATGGGGGATGGCTTGCACACAAAGGCAGTGATACCTCCAGCGCCTGGTTCTGGGAGCCGGTAAATTTAAATAAAGCAGTCCGAAAATATAACCCGAAAACGCTGTTAAATCCCCGCTCCGGGTACGAAGGAGATTTTTACTGCGATGAAGGTTCCCACGAGATCAGCGGTAAAATCATGCCCGTGCCATGGGAGAAAAATATGTGTGTCTGCAGCGGCTGTTCCTGGGGCTGGATGGAAGATGATCCGGTATCCGATTTTAATTGGCTGATTAAAATGCTGGTAGATGTGATCTGCAGGGATGGAAATCTGCTTCTGAATGTAGGACCGGATAAAAATGGAAAGCTTTCTGATGAGGTGAAAACCAGAATGAGAGAAATAGGAACCTGGTTAAAGGAAAATGGCGAGGCTGTCTACGGTACCCGGGGCGGTCCTGTAGAACCGGTAGATAACGTATACGGAACTACAAGCAAAGGAAATAAAATTTATGTACATGTGCTGGATACAAAGGCATTTGCAAAGGAACAGATTCCGTTACAGGACT
>NZ_JAWYAJ010000005.1:0-4593 GCF_034124845.1 Robinsoniella sp. | reverse complement strand
CCCACGCCCATCTTTTCGTACACTACCTGTCTTATACAAAGCGTCCTTACTCAGCAAAACCCCAATATAATGCATTCAATAGAACACATATTAAGCATTCGCTGTAATACCAGAGCGCCTTTACGAATCTTTCTTTAAGCTGGACACATACTGTTTTGCAGATACCCCCGCATATTCTTTAAATACTTTGGAAAAATATTTCTGATCCGGATAGCCGGTCTGACAGGCAATTTCATAGATTTTCATGTCCGTTTCCTCCAGCAGCTGTTTCGCTTTCTGCATCCTGACTTCTTTCAGATAATTAGAAAATGTTTTTCCGGTCTCTTTGGCAAACAATGTGCTCAGATACTCCGGCGCCATTTTATACTTGCCGGCAAACAAATCCATCCCCAGATGCTTACCATATTCATTATGTATCGTTTCCACCATGGCGCGAATGCAGGCGGAGTACTGCTTCTCCTCTTCCACCTCTTCCTCCCTCCCCCTGTTTTCAATATTCGCCAGCGTTTCCCGCAGATTATTTACTGTTATGGGCTTCAGAAGATAGTCCCGGATTCCCAGCCTTACCCCTTCCTGTGCATACCCAAATTCAGCATATCCGCTCAGTATGATAAAGACCGGATTCAGCCCCATGTTCTTCAACTGCCGGATCATACTCAGTCCATCTATTTTTGGCATCTGAATATCTGTGATCACCACATCCGGCTCAAAGTCTCTCACTGCCTTCATTCCTTCATAACCATTGTCTGCTTCTGCAACCACGCGATAATCCGGACTTATCTTCTCAATGCATTTCACCAGACTATGCCGCACCCGCAGTTCATCTTCTACTACTACTATACGCATTTTTTCCCCCTTATGGAATCATCAAAACTACTTTCGTTCCCTGCCCCGGTTCACTGCCGATCCGGATCTGTGCCTCTCCTTTATAATACAGATTTGTGCGGTTTACGATATTGCTGATCCCAATACTTTCACTGTTGAGAGGTGTTTTATTGGAAATATCATGGTGAATCCGATCCAGGATATCCGGTTCAATCCCGCATCCGTTATCTTCAATGGATATCCTTAATTTCCCATCTGCCAAAACCTCTGTCTTCACATCAATGATTCCTCCCTGCTTTTTATCCTGAAAGCCATGAATAATGATGTTCTCAATAATAGGCTGCAGCAGCATTTTATATATGGGAAAATTCAGAGACTCTTCCTGGATGTCATATTGGCACACAAAGGAATCGTCAAATCTTTTTTGCTGTAAAAACGTGTATTTTTTCATCCATTCCAGCTCCACCTCCAGAGGTACCTGCATATCAATGTTCGTTACACTGTACCGCAGCAGACTCCCCAGGGAGCTCAGCATCTGGCTGATCTCCTCCTGATCATTTTCAATGGCAATCCAGTTGATGGAATCCAGTGTATTATATAGAAAATGAGGGTTAATTTGTGCTTCCAAAGCTTTGAGTTCTGCCTTTCTCTGCCGGTCGGATATTTCCATAATCTCATAATTCTTATCCTTTAATTCCTGTATCAGCTTCTCATTTTTCCCCCGCATTTTATCAAACTGGTAAATAATTGATATCAGTTCGTCCTTTTCCTCCAGACGTGGCAGGACTTTCGCCTCACCGGGCTGGTAATTTTCAATATACCGTGCCGTTTTTATAATAGAACCGGATAGACGGTTGGTAATCGTAACTGTCAGAAGTGTAAATGACCCCATGATCACCGCTACAATCAAAAAACTGATCTGTCCGAAAAATGTTACATCCTGGAACAGCAGCGTTTTGTCAATTACCTGTACCAGCTGCCATCCTGTCCCTTCAATTTCATTATAAAACATTCTGTAGTTGCTGCCATTTGCGGAGGAATCCGTTGCATCTGCAAAATCATTTCCGATCATATCCCGGTTTTCAGCAGCAATGATTTTATTCCTGCCATCAATTACATAGGTGGTGATTCCCAGTTCCTCTGTATATTTCTTCATCTGATTGTTGCTGATCTTCGTATAATGAAACATATCCTCGTCCACACTTACAACAATAATTCCGAACTTTTCTTTCGTAACTGCATCTTTCAAAGGAAGTGCCAGGAAAAAAGAATAGTTTTTTTCTTCCTGATTCTCCGTAAGGCAGAGCGTGGGAAGGTAGACAACCTGATCCTGGTCCCATACATTCAGGTAAAAATAATCACGGTAAATCCGGTTGTCCCAGATTGTTTCCAGACGCTCCAGCCGCTTATCATATAATATGTATCCTCCACTGCTGCTTAAATAAGTAATGCTGTTCACATTGTCATAGGTGGTGGTAAAGCCCTGTATCTCTTCCAGGATCTTCGATTTATAGATGAACTCTCCATCCTTACCCGCCTGATTCATCTTGCGGACCAGCTTTAAAAGTTCCCGGTCTGTTACAATATTATAAAGAATATTCCGGTTGGACTCCAGGCGTTCTTCAATTACCTGCAGATCCCTTTGTGCATTGTTGTCCACAATTGCTTCAATCTTGGAATTAATGCTGCGGCTGTACACCAGGTAACTGCCAATTCCTATGAGAATGCATGGGATAATTCCCAGCAATATATAACCCAGGACAATCTTATTCTTTAGCTGCATTACTTTTTTATCTTTCTTCTCTGTCATTTTCATCTTTCCCTCTTCTTGACTTTTCTCCCAAAAAAGATTACATTAAAAATCAGGAGGAACGCCTTATGCCTAACCATGAATATGAATATATCAAACACAGCAAAACAAGTTATTGTAAATTATTTTTGGCGGAAATTTACCAAAGCACCCCCCAGCACTGGCACAGCGATATTGAACTGCTGCTGGTATTAGATGGTACGCTTGCTATTAATTCTCTGCCGGATACACCAATTGCCAGAGCGCAGGACATAATCCTTTTCAACAGCTATGAGACGCACCGGCTCACATGTACATCGGGCAAAGGGCTTGTACTGGCAGTCCAATTTTCCTCCTCCTTCTGCCGCAGTTATTACCCGTCCTTTGAATATACTTATTTCACCCAAAACCTGCTGTGCTCCGGCAAATATTCAGCCTTACAAAATCTGATGGTGGAGATGGCTTCCTCTTTTTTCCGGGAACCCCAATACTTTTCCCTCCATTGTATCGGGCTTTTGAATTTACTGGCTGAACAACTGCTTATACATCTTCCCTACAGTCTGCTGGACCAGCAGGAACGAAGCAGCCGTGAAAAAAATATATTCAAAATGCAGAAAATCCTGAACCACATCGAAAAACACTATACCGAAAAGCTGCTGCTCTCCGATATATCAAAGCTGGAGAACCTGTCCCTGCACTATCTGTCACACCTGTTCAAGAAAACCCTGGGCATTTCTTTTCAGAGCTATATGAAGCAGCTTCGTTTTGAAAAGGCCCTTAACCTCCTTACCGAGACTGACAGCAGCATCCTGGATATCTGCATTGCCAGCGGTTTCTCAGACATCAAATATTTAAACCAGCTGTTTGACGAATATTTTGGCTGTACCCCCGGGCAGTACCGCCGGCGCCTGAGAGAAAAGCAAAACACTCCGGCACCAATACCTTACATAAGGGAGTGCTTCCTCACCGATAAGGTTATGAGTGAAAACTTTTCCATATTGTGCAGCTATTATCCTGATCTGGAGCCGGAAATGTTGGAGCATAACGGAACGATACAGCATGACAGACAGGTGCCGTTATGAAAGTAAACCACTTTCTACTTCATAACCGCACCTGTCCCTGTCTGTTATCTTACCTTAATTCTATATTCCTTACAACCCGTTTCCGGAATCAGATATGTCAGATTTCCGGATTCTGTAAGACTTCCTTTTTCTCCTGCCATACTGCATGAATATGGCAGACCCATCATCCAGTCTGTATCATGGGTGGATATCACCGTTATGGTTTCCCCGTTTTTCTCTGCCGATATCTCTAGTTTTGTATCAAGCTCTTTATTATAAACGACGGCTTTTGCTCTTTTCCCCTCTTCCGGCTCAATCAGATGGAACGTCACATTACTGCAGTAATCATATTCTGCACAGTCATCTCTGTCACCCACTGCCAGCAGCGTATTGGGCTTCACTAGGAGCGGCAGTGAAAAATAATCAAACTTCTGTGTATACCATCTGCCGCCAGAGAGCTTTTCTTTTGTGATCCAATTGATCCATTTTCCTTCCGGCACGTAGAAAGCCGCCACTCCGTCTTCACGGAAAACAGGAGCTGCCAGTAGACTGTCCCCCAGCATATACTGCCTGTCCAGATATGCACAATTGGGATCGTCCGGGAATTCCAGCATCATGGCACGCATCATTGGCACGCCTTCTTCATGAACCTGCACTGCCTGGGAAAACAGATAGGGCATCAGGGAGCACTTTAACCTGGTAAAAAATCCCAGTACGTCACATGCTTCTTCATCAAACATCCATGGCACGCGGTAGGAATCATGTCCATGAAGCCTGCTGTGTGTTGATAAAAGCCCAAAGGCCGACCATCTCTTATACAGGTCCGGCGTGGCGGTGCTGTCAAAACCGCTGATGTCATGAGCCCAAAATCCAAATCCTGACTGGCAGAAGGAAAGCCCGCCTCTTAAACTCTCCGCC
>NZ_JAWYAJ010000004.1:8982-18870 GCF_034124845.1 Robinsoniella sp. | reverse complement strand
CGAATACCTGTCTGAACTGTTACGAAAAAATACAAAGTAAGATTGAATAAACAGGAGAAGAACAATTATGAGAGTATTAATTGTGGATGATGATATCGTTACGGTAGACGTCATAAAAAGTACCGTGGGGTGGGAAAAACTTGGAATAGTTGAGGTATTTACAGCCTATAATATTGATCAGGCGAAAACCACACTTACAAAGTCCAGCATAGATATTATTATAAGTGATATAGAGATGCCAAAGGGAACGGGAATTGATTTGCTTACCTGGTTTCGGGAACAGCAGATGGATGGGGAATTTTTGCTGTTAACCTGTCATGAAAGATTTGATTACGCTACAAACGCTGTAAAGCTCCATGCTGCTGAATATCTGCTAAAACCATTTGAACCCCTTGTCATGGAAGCCGCATTAAAGAAGATCATTCAAAAAAGAATGGAACAAAAGCTTTTAAAGGAAGACAGTGAAGCCGGTAAATGGGTCAAAAATAATAAACGCCGGTTGAAATTGAATTTCTGGAATATGCTTCTGGATGGCAGCATAGCTACTTCTAATAGGAAGGATATTGAATCAGAATTGCGCAATCGGAAAATGGAAGATGATCCAAATGATCCATATCATCTTATTATATCTAAAGTTACGAATATAGAGCATGACAGAGAGCGTATGAATCCTAATCTGGTGTTATTTATCTTGGAAAATATCCATTCGGAGATTCTATGCGGAAATCCGGAAAATAGAAATGTTGTCTGTTATGAGTATAAAGATTATTATGTGCTTGTCACGATTTGTAGGACGGAAAATGAAAAAGAACTGTTAGCACTTACCAAGGAACTTATTCTGGGGTTAAAAAAAGTGCTTTCCTCGACGATTACATGCTGTATCAGCGATGTATGTAAAATGCCTGATTTTTATGAGACCTTCCATCGCAATTTGAATTTGTTTTCATTAAATGTTGTTTATTATGGAGACTGCTTTTTGGAGAGCCAGAGTATGAAAACTAGTCCTGATGAAGCTTTCTTTTTGGAATTAAATGTCATGGATCAACTTCTTGCTGAACGAAAAAAGGTGGAATTTTTAGGTTATTTAAAGAAAAGACTCAATGAAAAGGTCTTTGAAAAAAAATTAGACGAGCATATGTTAGAACAGGCAAAACAGGAAATTTTGCAGGCGGTATATACATATCTTGCCAAACGCGATATTCAGGCATCAGGTCTTTTTCGTGAAGAAGCTTTTGTGAGCATGACACAAAAGGCGTCCAGATCAGTGATTGATATTTTGCGCTGGATTAATTACTTTCTGGATCAGATGTATGAATATGAGAGTCAGGTTCAAAAAAGCCATACCGTGGTGGACCGGATCAATCAATATATTCGTGACCATTACGCAGAAAAAATTGGGAGAAATGAAATTGCGTCCCAGTTCTATCTTGCACCAGAGTATCTTGCAAAAATGTACAAGAAGCAGACGGGAAATAGTCTGAAAGATTATATCAGTGAATATCGCATTGAACAGTCAAAGATTCTGCTGAAAAAAGGAGAAATGCAGATTGGGGACGTTGCATTAGCAGTAGGATTTGATAATTTTACTTATTTTTCAACTATATTTAAAAAGTATACGGGAATATCTCCAAATCAGTATCGCAAACAGGAAGCATAAAAATAAGATGTAAGAGGATTTAAGTATAATAAGAGAACAATGTCATGTAATTGACTGTTCTCTTATTTTTTAAAATCCATGTCTTTTTTTTTAATGAATGAAGTTGAAAGAGAAGTTATACTGATACTATCAAAAAAAGAGAGGGTAAAATGTATGAGAAATAAAAAAAGAATGATTGCAGCTTTATTAACTGCAGCTATGGTATTTGGAATTACAGGATGTGGAGCGAAAAGCTCAAGTGGAGAAGCGGGTTCTACAGAGAATGCATCTAAAGACAGTGGTACATATGATCAGGTCGTATATGCATACTCAACATTTAATAATATTCCGTCCGAGAAAGATCTGGGAGAAGTGGAAGAAGCAATCAATAAAATCACAAGAGAAAAGATTGGTACAGAAGTTACATTAAAACCAATTGCAATTGCAGATTATTCCAGCAAAGTATCTTTGGCATTACAGGGTGGAGAAAAAATTGATGTATTCCAGTCATTAGGTGATTTTAATAACTGTGTAGCACAGGATATGACTTATGATCTTACAGATCTTTTAGAAAAAGAAGGCAAAGCAACAAAAGAACTTGTTGGTGATCAGTGGCTTGCAGCATGCAGCACCGATGGAAAAATCTATGGTGTTCCTACAATGAAACCGGTAGCTTTAACACCAATGTTTGTATATCGTCAGGATCTTGCAGATGAACTTGGAATAGATATATCAGGTGTAAATTCACCCGAAGATGTTACAGCAGTTTTAAAACAGGTAAAAGAAGCTTATCCGGATATGACCCCGTTAGCTCCAGTGCAGCAGGGAACAATTGGACTTAATCTGACTTTTGAAAAAACAGATTATCTGACAGATGATTATTATAAACCAATCGGAGTACTTCAGGGCGACAACACAGATGTTATAGATCTTTATTCCTCTGAAGAATTCAAAAATGCAGCTAAACTTGCAAGAACATGGTACGACGAAGGTCTAGTTATGAAAGATGCAGCAACTACAACAAGTACATCACAGGAATGTCTTGCATCAGGAAATTATTTTGGATTTATTGCAGCATATAGCTATCCGGAAGCAGATACTGCAGCAAACCTGCAATCACAGTGTGGTGGATATGAACTTGGCGCAAAAATGATCGGTGATTCTTACCTTTCAACAGGCGATATCAACGCTGTAAGCTGGATGATTGCATCTACAACAGATGTACCAGAAGCAGCAATGAAATTCTTAGATCTAACTTATACAGATGAAGATGTTATCAATTTACTGATTTATGGTATTGAAGGAAGAGATTATGTGAAGAACGATGATGGAACAGTTAGCTACCCGGAAGGTGAAGATGCTACAACAGTTCCATATACAGCTCAGTTAAGCTGTGGTACACTTGGAAACTTCTTTAAAATGTTTCCTATGGAGGGTACAGATCCTGCATCTATCGAATGGGAATTAGAGCAGAATAAGACAGCAAAGACATCTCCAGCTATGGGATTCACATTTGATTCCAAAAAATTAAAAACACAGTATACAGCAGTTGGAAATGTAATTTCCCAGTACTTACCAGGTCTTCTCTGCGGAAGCTTAGACCCGGATACGGGAATTGAAAAATTTGTAAATGCATTAAATGATGCTGGATATCAAGATATCTTAGCTGCAAAACAGGAACAGTTAGACGCTTGGATGGCAAAGAAATAGTAAAAGAGGATAACAATGAAAGCAATTACAAAGAAACAAAAAAAACAGAAGTTTAAAGATTTGTCATTACTTTTAATCGCCGCACCAGGAATTGCTTATTTATTGATCAACAACTATATCCCAATGCTGGGAATTTTCCTGGCATTCAAGGATTATAGTTTCATGAAGGGCATTTTCAAAAGTGACTGGTGTGGATTTGACAACTTCAAATTCTTATTTAAGACAAGCGATGCCTGGATAATGACAAGAAATACGATTTTGTATAATGTGGCATTTATTATAATCGGTACCGCGTTAGCTATTCTGGTTGCAATTTTTATCTGCGAACTTGGAAAAAGAAAAAGAGTAAAAATCTACCAGGCAGCACTTTTGCTCCCCAATATGCTCTCGTGGGTAGTGATCGGATATATTGCATACGCATTCTTAAATGCGGATACAGGTTTTATCAATAATACGATTTTAAAAGGACTTGGAATTGATCCAATTTCCTGGTATGCGCAGTCTGGTGCATGGCCGGCAATCATTATTATTGTATATCTTTGGAAGAATATCGGCTATATGTCTATTATCTATACGGCAGCAATCTCCGGAATTGATAAATCAATTTATGAAGCTGCAGCAGTTGATGGAGCAACAAAACGAAAACAAATCTGGAATATAACACTTCCAATGTTGAAACCGACTGTTATCACACTGACATTGATGTCTATCGGTAGAATTTTCTTCTCTGACTTTGGATTATTCTATCAGGTTCCACAGAATTCTGGAGCTTTGTATGGTGTGACACAGACCATCGATACTTATGTATATCGTGGTTTAATGGAATTGAATGATGTTGGTATGTCTGCAGCAGCCGGTCTTTATCAGTCGCTCATTGGTTTTGTATTAGTTCTATTGGCAAATAAATTTGTTCGTAAGCACGATGCAGAAAATGCATTGTTCTAAGGAGGTATGAAATGACAGAAAGTAAGCCGTTTAATCGTGTGGCAACCATCATACTTACGATAGCTGTAGTAATTGCATTAATGCCAATCCTACTGATTGTAATTGCTTCATTTACTGCTGAAAATTCACTGATTCAGTTTGGATATTCCTATGTGCCAAATGAATGGAGCCTGGATGCCTATTACTATATGGTGAAACAGGGAATAACGATTGCAAGAGCGTATGGCGTGTCCTTTTTCGTAACAATCGTAGGAACATTAATGAGTGTATTGTTAACAACAATGCTGGCATATCCTATGTCAAGAAAATCGTTTAAATATCGTAATATATTAGCATTCTTTGTATTTTTTACCATGTTGTTTAATGGAGGTATTGTTCCGTCTTACATCATGTGGACGAAGATCTTTGCTATCAAAAATACTATCTGGGCTTTGATTATCCCCAATTATCTGGTAACTGCTTTTAATGTAATTCTTGTAAAAAATTACTATTCCAACAGTATTCCGGAGTCCTTAATCGAGGCAGCACAGATTGATGGAGCATCGGAGCTGACTATTTTTGGGAAAATCATGCTTCCACTGGCTGTTCCTACAGTAGCAACAATTAGTTTGTTTACAGGATTATGTTATTGGAATGATTGGACCAATGGTCTGTATTACATAGATGATCAGAAGTTGTTTAGTATACAGCAGCTGTTGATGAAAATCATGAATAATATTCAGGCACTTCGTTCGAATTCCAATGCAGCACTGTTAGGAACAGGAGCAGTTGATCTGCCAGGAACATCTATACGAATGGCAATGGCTGTAATAGGAATTTTACCAATTATGCTTGTATACCCATTCGTTCAGAAATATCTGGTCAAAGGTGTAGTAGTCGGAGCAGTCAAAGGATAAGGGGGCCCAGAAAAGGTCGGATGGTTTTGAACATAAAAGTGAAGCAGGAATAAAGAAACATGGGGCTGGGAAAATTCCCAGTTCCTTTTTATACAGCTTTTATATTTACCAGAAAGGACAAATAAAATGAAAGTTAGTGAAGTAATAGATAAAATTTTAGAATATCATCCGGGTTTTCCAGAGGATTACGATGGATGTGATGGTTATAAATCAGGTGATCCAGCGGCAGAGTGTACGGGAATTGCTTCTGCTTTGGTTCCTACGATAGATGTAATAAAAAAAGCAGCAAAATTGGGATGCAATCTGTTATACGTACATGAACCTTCTTATTACTCTACTTCGGACTATCCAGACTGGAGAGCAGGATTTGAAAATAAGGTCTATGAAGAAAAAAGAAAACTGTTAGAAGAGACAGGGATTGTAATTTTTAGAGATCATGACCACACGCACGCACATCGTCCGGATGGAATTTTCACAGGAGTAATTAAATATCTGGGCTGGGAAGACTATCAGGTCAAACAGGAAGGAATGAACATGTATTTTGAATTCCCGGATATGACAGTAGAAAAAATGAATCAGCTTTTAATGGATCAGCTTTCCTTAAATGGAATCCGTTATATTGGACGACCTGAAAGTAAAATAAATAGAGTTGCCATAGTTGGACATCTTCTTCCCAATATTTTTGTTCATCATCCAACAACAGGAGAAGGCTTTTGCCCAGAATATGCGACAGAGGTTATCAAGCTTTTAGAACAAGAAGATGTGGATGCCATCATTCCTGGTGAAGTAATTGACTGGACAGTTATTTCCTATATCCGTGATGCAGTGCAGCTTGGTAAGACAAAAGCAGTATTTAATGTAGGACATTTTAATATAGAAGAATTAGGAATGAAATATGCAGCAGACTGGATTCCAGAATTGATTGATCCTCAGATTCCAGTGCATTATATTCCAACAGGAGACATCTATTCATTTAAATAACGAGCGGGAGGATTAGCAATGACAGTACAGGAAGTAATGGATGGAATTATAAAAAAGACAGGTGTAAGTCCCCTTCCAGAGGATAAGACATGTGACATTTTTATAATTGGAGATAGAAACAGGGAAGTAAAAAAGATAGGAACCACATTTATGGCAACTGTTGATGTAATAAGAGAAGCAATTGAAAAAAATATTGATTTTATTATTACGCATGAGCCTACCTGGTTTACCGGTATGGATGATACGGAATGGGTTAAAGAAGATCCTGTTTATCTGGAAAAGAAGAAATTACTGGAAGAACATGCCATTTCTATCTGGAGATTCCATGATCATATGCATATGGCTGGCGAAGATGGAATTTATCGTGGATTTGAGCAGGAATATGACTGGGCGAAATACAGAATGCCAGGTAGAAATTCGGGAAATCCAATGGATGATTTCGGTGGATGCTATGAGATTCCAGAGACATCCTTAAAAGATTTATGTGCATTTTTTAAAGAAAAAAGCGATATGCAGGTCGTTCAAATTGTCGGCGATCCACAAATGATGGTAAAACGTGCAGCCGTATTAGTTGGAGGCGGAAGTTTGGGACTTGGTGTGGAAAATATGCCAATGAGACTGATGAGAGAAAAGAACATTGATCTTGCAATATGTGGAGATATCACAGAGTGGACCTTATCCGCTTATGTGCGCGATGCTTCTCAGCTTGGTATGAATAAAGCCATGCTCGTACTTGGACATGAGAGAAGTGAAGAACCAGGAATGAAATATCTTCCTGAATGGATGAAATCCATTGTTGGGGATATTGAAGTTCACTTTCTAGATGCAAAAGAGCCATTTTTATATTTATAAAAAAAGGAGAGTATGATATGTCTACGTTACAGGTAAGCACATTTTCTGTGGCACTAAGCCGCATTGTTTCATTCAATGTTATTTTACCCGATGATCTGATGCCGGAAATGAAGATAAATAACCCTAATTATGACAGGGGAACAAAGACGTTAGTATTATTACACGGATTTTCTGGAAATAGTAATGACTGGTTGATGGGTAGCCTGATTCAGGAACTTTCCGGAAAATACAATCTTGCACTTATCATGCCTTCCGGAGAGAACAGTTTTTATCTGAATGGATTGGGTACGGGAAGAGCCTATGAGACTTTCACAGGAGTGGAACTTATCAATTACTGCAGAAAAGCTTTTGGTTTGTCAGATAAAAAGGAAGATACTTTTATAGGTGGTCTTTCCATGGGAGGTTTTGGAGCTATTCATACAGCTTTAAAATATCCGGAAACTTTCGGGAAAATGTTTGGACTTTCCTCCGCATTAATTGTGAATGAAATTAAGGGAATGGAACCAGGAAGCAAAAATGATGTTGCTGATTACGATTATTATCATCAAGTATTTGGAGATTTGAATCAATTAGATAAAAGTGAAAATAATCCAGAGTTTTTAGTGTCAGAGCGTATAAAAGCGGGAGATACGATTCAGCCAGTTTATATGGCATGTGGAACAGAGGATTTTCTGTTAGCAGAAAATCATGCATTCCGTGATTTCCTTTTAGAGAACAAAGTGATTGTTACATATAAAGAAAGTACAGGTATTCATGACTGGAAATTCTGGAATGCGTATATAGAACAGGCAATTGTCTGGGCAACAGCAGAATAGAAATAAATAATACGAATCAAGGAGAAAACTATGGCAGTAAATGCATTAGAAATAATTGAAAATACAAAGAAATGGGAGGCACCAGTGGTACCGGCAGAAATTCCACATGGAGATATGCCAGGAGATAAAGTAGAAATCGGAGAAGGACATATAGAAAAGGCAAACAAGATTTTTCCAGAAGTATTAAAACAGTTAGTACCAATCATGAAGGAAAATAAACATCGAAGAGCAGTTTTGGCTGTATGTGGTGGATCAGGTGTTGGTAAATCGGAGACTGCATCCCTGCTTTCATTTTATTTTGGTCAAATGGAAATTGGAAGCTATACGTTATCGGGTGATAACTATCCACACAAGATTCCAAAATATAATGATGCAGAACGTCTTCATATGTTCCGTGAAAATGCCTTAAAGGGAATGGTTTGCGAAGGAACATTTACAAAAGAGCGCTTTGATATGATTCATGAATTTCAGTTGAAAGGAGATGATGCCAATAAAGCACATGCAGACGAATATGATTGGTATGAGTCTTATCTTCGTAATGGACGTAAAGGATTGGAAAGTTATCTTGGAACATCAAATGAAATCGGATTTGATGAAGTGGAAAGTATCTTAAAACAGTTCAAAGAAGGCGCAGATAAAATCTGGCTGAAACGAATGGGAAGAGAAGATACGGAACTTTGGTATGAAGAAGTAGATTTCTCAGATATTCAGGTATTGGTAATAGAATGGACACATGGAAATAGTGATAATTATAAAGGTGTAGATATTCCAGTCTTATTAAATTCCACACCACAGGAAACATTAGCACACAGAAGAGCAAGAAATCGTGATGGTGCCACAGACAGCCCATTTACAACTATGGTACTGGAAATAGAACAGGGTATGTTAGAGTCTCAGGCTCACAAAGCAAAGATTATCGTTTCTAAGAGTGGAGACCTGCTCTCTTATGAGGAGTATTTAAAAGTAATGGAAGAAAGTAAAAAGGAAGGAAAATAGAGATGATTATTTCTGCAAATAATGGACCAATGTTAAATGCTTACCCGGACAGCATGGGTGGAACCTTAAGAGATATTACAAAATTTTTAGAAAAACCAGAATTAAAAGATGTGTTTAAATCTTTTTATATATTGCCAAGTTTATTTAACACAGATCTTGATCGTGGATTTTCAGTTATCGACTATACTTTAAACGATCTTCTTGCTGCAAAAGAGGATTTAAATGGATTAGAACAGCTTGGTGTGGATTTGAAGCTGGATTTTATTTTGAACCATGCTTCTGTATTATCCAGCCAGTTTCAGGATCTTATAAAAAATGGTGAAAGATCCAAATACAAAGACTTTTTCATTAACTGGAATAAATTCTGGGAAGGACATGGTACCATGACAGAAGAAGGCTATATCCAGCCGGATTCAGAGATGATAGAGCATATGTTTTTCCGTAAACCAGGACTTCCAATTCTAATGGTACGTTTCCCGGATGGAAAAAATGTACCTTACTGGAATACCTTTTACCAGGAAGTAAAATATCCTGTTCTCGATGCACAGGATATCATGCAGATAGAGGGCTTACAGTATGCAACAGCAGAAAAAACTGCAGAACTTATGAACAGGGGACTTGCAGATGGCAAAAAACCGGCAGAGATTCTGTTAGAAGATTTTGCTATAAAGATTTCTGCAGAACAAAAAGCAGCTATCGTCGAGATGTTAGAATCCCGCAAAAAATATTTAGGCCAGATGGATCTAAATATAAAATCTCCATTAGTGTGGGAATTCTATGATGAAACATTAAAAACATTGTCTTCTTATGGCGCTAAGATTGTTCGTCTTGATGCTTTTGCTTATGCTCCAAAAGAGCCAGGTAAAAAGAATTTTTTAAACGAACCTGGAACCTGGGAAGTGCTTGAAAAAGTAAGGCAGCTTGCCGATAAATATAAACTTACCTTACTTCCAGAGATTCACGCAAGTTACAGTGAGAAAAATTATGAAATGATTTCCCAAAAAGGATATATGACATATGATTTCTTCCTGCCAGGTCTTGTAATCGATGCACTGGA
>NZ_JAWYAJ010000004.1:6152-8972 GCF_034124845.1 Robinsoniella sp. | reverse complement strand
TGCACTGGAACGAGGACGTGGTGATGTGCTCACAAAGTGGGCAAATGAGCTGATTGAAAAAGAAATTCATGTTGTAAATATGTTGGGATGTCATGATGGTATTCCGCTTCTTGATTTAAAAGGACTTATTCCGGAAGAAAGAATACAGTCAATTATTGATACAGTTGTAGCCCGTGGAGGTTTTGTGAAAGATCTTCATGGACAAAAAAATGTTTATTACCAGGTAAATGCTGCATATTACAGCGCACTTGGGGAAAGTGATACAAAAATGTTGTTAGCTCGTGCTTTACAGCTCTTTATGCCAGGAAAACCTCAGGTATGGTATCAGGATCTCTTTGCAGGAAAAAATGATTATGAAGCTGTAAAACGTGCTGGTGCAGGCGGACACAAGGAAATTAACCGTTCTAATTTAAGCGTTGCTCAGATGGAAGAAAAAATCAAAGAAAGGGTAGTGATAAAACAGCTTGAAATGCTTCGTTTCCGTGCTGCATTCCCGGCATTTGCCTTTGATAGTAATATCACGGTAGATAGCAGTGGATCTATGATGAATTTCGTATGGAAAAAAAATAGATATACAGCAACACTTACTGCAGATCTTGCAAATCATACATTCTCCATGAAAGGAATTGATCCAAACGGAGAGGAAAGCGTGATAATATAATGAACGGTAACGGAAATGAACAGGCATTGGCGATTGAGCGTGTGCTTGTCAGGGATAAATTTAAACAGACGGATAGGCGGAACTGCATTACGCCCGCTATCATAACAATATTTATCCGTTGATCTGCCATAAAAACACCGCCTGCTGTTTGATACATACATTATATCAAACATAGACGGTGTTATCTACTTTTTCAGATCCTCATTCAGTGGAAGAATAATTTTAACGGTAGTACCCACACCCTCTTCACTCTCAATCATCAGTGAGCCGCCGCATTGCAGCATCAGACGGTTACGTACATTTTCAATGCCCACATGTGTGCGTCCATCCTCTTTCGGAATGTCCGGGGCAAATCCAAGTCCGTCATCACGGATAGTAACGATTATGTTTTCGTCAGTCTGTTCACTTTTTATACTCACTGTGCCGCCGGCTCTTTTCTTAATAATACCATGTCTCACAGCATTCTCTACAATCGTCTGAACCGTCAGCGGGGGCAGTAAAAAGTCCTGGCACAGTATCTCTATTTCTATATTCAGCTTTTTCGGAAACCTCATTTTTTCCAGATATAAATAATTGTTAACATGAAACATTTCCCTTTCAAATGAAATCAGCTGCTTATCAATCAATGAATCCAGATTGCCTCTGAGATAGAATGAAAAATGCTCCAACGCTTCAGAAGCCCGTTCCGGTTCCGTGTCACACAGTTGTTTAATCCCCTGAAGTGCATTAAAGAGAAAATGAGGCTGTACCTGACTGAGCATTACGGATATACGATTTTGGTTTAACTCATTTTCCAGAATGAGGGCACGCTTTTCACTATTCATAATTCTTTTGATGTGCCGTATGGTATAGATTTCCTCAATCAGGGAGAAAGAAATTAATCCAAGTCCCAATAAAATTGCTGCTTCTGAAAATTGTACATAACCATTGATCAGTTCTACAACGGCACAGACTGCCAGCGGCAGTATTGCCTTCAGTAATTGTGCAGAGTCCCTGTTATGCAGTCTCCTTGTCTCATAAACCAGACAGTAGATGACCCAGAGCGCCACCAGCAGTTCCAGAATGGAAAAATAATTTATAGCTGAATATAGATCCTGTATCATGAATATTTGATTTACTATTGCTGCGAGCGTGACCAGAAGCAACAGTCCGGTACAGTATAACAGAGATTTCTTTCTCCAGCCGGATAGATGTTCAGCCGCAAATAATACCACAAATACGGCTATACCCTGCATGGAACAGGAATACAGGACATTCAGGAACACGGGAAATGGCAAAATCAATGTAGGCGCAGGAGACAGGGTATAAAACCATGTGGAGGAAAACAGGGTGACCAGTCCCAGCCACAGAAAGCGGCGACCACCGTCAATTCGCAGTATGGCGCATTCCAAAGCAACGATAAGCAGGAATAACGTCAGGAACAGAAAAATCGTTCCGATGGTCATAGTCCATCCGTCATTGCTGACTGCTTTAAACAACATCATCCGTTCGTCACCGGTATGCATTTGCCGGAGTAATTCATCAAACTGGATCATATAGGCATTCCAGTAGAGATTGCCAAAATTTAATTCTGCCTGATCACCGGAGGTGATACCTGGCGAAACTATAGTAACCCACTGTTTTCCTACAGCCTGGGTAGGATTTCCTCCGCTTCGCACAGGTCCGGTTGAATAAATCTCTTCACCGTTTATCCGAAGAGTAACACGCATGTGGTCGATGTTAAGAAAAAGCTTATCACCTTCCGGAATATCCCTGCTGAAGTGACCGCGCACTGTAATATCCCGCAAATCTTTATTTTCGAAATCGGTCTGGTGGGTTAAGGTCTTCCAGGGTCCCCCCTCTTCGCTGTATTCTCCCAGAATTTCCACAGGATATAAATTCCCGTCTGATTTCATTTTCTGGTCAAAGCGAAATAAGGTGGAGAAAAGTATCACTGCCGCTATTAAAACAGCAGCAGTGAGAAAGATCAGCGTAAAACGTAATAATCTGGTACTTTTATTGGAACAAGGTTCTTTATACATAGTGGTCCTTCCTCGTATGCGTTTCAGCTGGCTTATTGGAACAGTAGCTATTGCTGTTCATTTACTTATCCGCCTAAAAATCATTATTTTATTAGAACATTATAGCCAGCATGTGAGGGATTGTCAATGCTAGCGGTA
>NZ_JAWYAJ010000004.1:0-6142 GCF_034124845.1 Robinsoniella sp. | reverse complement strand
GAAAAAAGGATCGGTTTGCGAGCCGATCTGTTTTCTTATTGCCAATAACCGATATTCTTTATCACAAACTGCCTGAATGTATGGGCCTTTCTCCCCATAACCTGCTCAAACACAGGGGTTACCTTTTTGGCTGTTCCTAAACGTGTCATCATATACAGCATACTCATAACGGTACAGTATTCTTTTTCTAAGCCACGTACCGTAATCCAATATTTTTTTGCAAAAGACGGTTTTGGATTGGTATAAATGATTTCTCTGCCCAGTTCCTTTGATAAGATTTCTGCAACTTTCCAATAATCAATGGCTTCTGAACCTGTAATGGAATAGCCTTTATTTTGATGAAGCTCTGGTTCACTTAAAATCTTTGCTGTCATTTCCCCAATATCTTCAGCGTCTATAAAGCTGGTTAATGCTCTCTTTACCGGAACTACAATCCTGTTAAAATTTTTAATTTCAAAAGCATGAACTCCGCTAATGTTCTGCATAAAAAAGCTGGGGCGGATGTGACAATACGGCAAATCCGCCTGTTCAATATACTTTTCAATTTTATAGTGTGGTGGAACTGGATTATTCTCAATACCAATCAAAGATAAAAAGCAAACCAGTTTTATTCCGCCTTTGGATTTTAATGCGTCAATGAATGGTTTTAAGTCCTCTGGTTTTCCTAAATGTGGCGGGCGCATAATAAACACCCTGTCTACATCTTCTAAAACATCGCCAAATGTAGATGGGTCAGTAAAATCAAAGTGAGTAATCTTTGCTTTATCGTCAAACGTTTTAGCAAGTCTTTCTAGATGCGTTCCCGCAACTGTTATTCTCTGATCATTTTTAAGTGCATATTGTGCTACATATTTTCCAACGTTTCCAGAAGCACCAGTCACTAAAATTCTACCCATTGTTCTTTTCCTCCAATAAAATATTGTTCGCAGTTTCCAGCAGTACCAGGAAATCACTGAACTTTTTTTCGCCCATTCTTGTTTCTAAAACAGACATTATTTTAAAATATTCCTCGTACGTGTCTTCTACAAGCTGAATAGCCTTATCAGTGGGAATGAGCAGAAAACTACGTTTGTCAGTTTCTGACTGTTTTTTTACAATGTATCCATTTGCTGAAAGAGAGGTCACCATATTGGTAGCCATAGATTTTGTAAAACGGAAGAAACGAGCTACTCCATTTGGTGTTTTTTCTTCTTCCGTTTTCACAAGATAAATCAGCATTCCCATTTCACTGGAACGGATGGGCAATTCCCGCCTGGTATTGACATTCATTCTGCAAAATAAAGAAATTTGCTCAGAAGCTCTTATTAAGTTATCCATAATCATACTCCTATCCATAAGATACACTCGGTGTACTATTATGCTATTTTAGTACACCTGGTGTACTTTGTCAATGGAGATTGGTTTGCATTGGCGCGTAAATTTACTGTAGGATTGTAAAGGGTAGAGTCACCCTGATTTGTGTTAAGTCTATATTAGATTTGCTTTTCTATGCCGATTATAACATTTCCTTTTTTTCTTTTCAAGTCCTGTTACTTTTGGGCATGCTGCCGCAAAGGTCCTGTATCTGTTAATGCCAGGGGGCTTTGATCGGTTCTATCTGCACCCCATTGACATCGACAGCACCTTTACTGTTTTTTTCTCCAGGCAATCCTTACCTGCTCCTCCCGTTCTGTTTTCCGATGTCTTCTACAGGTCCCAGATATGATGCTGAAAATATATCTTCTGCCTCGTCTGTAAACGGATGCTGTGGCTTATACTTTCCACATATTTTCCCAGCGCTGATCGCCTTGCCCTTTCTGATTTTTGGATCTCTTCACAGCTCAGCACCTCATTCTCTGCTCCCACTGCTACCTGCAGCTTTTCTTTCTGGCTCCTAACCAGTTCCAGCATATCTCCTCCATTCCAGTAATACGCTCGTAAATGTGACATTTTGTCAACTCCCAGACGGCTCCATCCCATCGGTCTTGAGCTCATTCTGCTTGATAATACATGGCTTACATGCCCCTCTGCACTACAGCCTCTGACCCCTTCCTCTCGCCCAAGTCTTACCTGCGCTGCCGAAAAGTTGGATAAAATATACGCTGCACTTTCCTTTATCCGCCTTTGCTCATTTTCGGTTCTCGCATAGCCGGTTATTCGCTTTACAACCCTCTTAAAATCTGCCTTTGTTCCGTCCTTTATGGCACTGCACAGCTCTTTCCTTGCATCCTCTGCGCTGTCCATCATATGTCCGGTCAGTTTTAGCAGGTATTTCTTCAGATGGAACTCATCCAGCACATAGGTTATTTGGGCACTCAGCTCTTTGCCGCCCTGGATCCAGCCGCCTCCGTCTGCATTCAGATAGATTTTCTTTACCTTCTCCAGATCATAGGTCTGCTCCAGATATTCATACACCTCCTGCCACAGCTTCTGATTCTCTTTTCCGTCATATACGCCACTGAAATAATGCGCATTGATCAGACGCCTGCGCCTGCTTTTTGGCGCTTCCTTTTCAATCCCCTCATACACGTATACCAGCTTTGAAAGCACACAGTTATTCTTCCAGTGGCTCGCTCCCATCTCCAGATCACCCTTTTTCTCTTTAAACTGGAGAGATACATGATCTTCGTCCGCATCTATGTACAGGTATTCTACTTCTTTTTTCTTTTCCGGCGGCTTCGTCTGGCTGGGAAACGCGAGCTTATGCAGTTTATTCTTTACGGTTTGTTTACTCACTTCATCCGTCAGACTCGTCTCTTCCCCGGCTCTTTGATAGGAGGTCTGAACCGCTTCAGTCAGCAGACGGGCACAGGCATCCTCTGTTAGATGCTCATGACTCGGTATCCCCAGTATGCGGTCCAGCAGATAGGCGTACTCGCCACTGGTCTTATGTTTAAACAGCGTTTTTTCGAAGGATACACTTCCAAGTGACGTTGTCAGTTTCTTGGTATCTGTTTTTACGATGCTCCAGCTTTGCTTTCTTTTGGCGCTGTCCCGCAGCATTTGGTTGCAGTCTTCCAGCGTTTCTTTGATAATTTCCAGGCCCAGATGAATGACCACATCACGGATCCCATAGACGAAAGACGTCATGTCTTTTGGGTCTTTCATAAATCCCTCAACTACTTTTTCTAAATTTTTGATGCCAAACTCCTCAAAATGTTGTATACTTTTAATCATAGAGAACACCTTCCTTTGTTCTATATTTGGCTTGAGCACCTAATATATTTTAACACAAAGTTGGTGTTCTCTTCTTTTTCTTATATCCTACAAAAATTTTACGCTAGCGGTTTGCATTTCCTTATATAGTGTATGCTGGTTTTTGCTGTCTCCATTTTTAAGATCAATATAGTCAGCGTTGATAGATCGAAACGGATTGCCAACGGGGACTATTTGGGGTATGATGGATAAAGAGTTAATATATATTCTCAATTGACAGGGAGGTAACAGCTATGTACAAATTATGGGAAGAATTAGAGAAACTGAAAAACTACCGCTGGATCGAATTATCACATCCCCTGAATAACAACAGTCCTTATTGGAGCGGCATACCGGAAGGTGCGGTAGAACTTTCAAAAACGGTCTATGACTGGGGAAATGAATTGGAGTGCCTGATTCAGACCTTCAAGTTTCCGGGGCAGTTTGGTACGCATATTGATTTCCCGGGGCATTTTATCAAAGGGGAAGCGTTATCGGAAGCATATTCCGTTAAAGATATGGTATTTCCATTAGTAGTCATTGATATTTCGGATAAGGTAAAACAAGATGTGCACTATGCGGTAACGGTAGAGGATCTAAAAGAATATGAAGAAAAATACGGTGAAATTCCGGACGGCGCTTTTGTTGCACTGTATACAGGATGGAGTGCCCGTTGGCCCGATATGGAAGCCATATCCAATTTCGATGAAAATGGCGGTGAACATTTTCCAGGATGGTCTATGGAGGCGCTTCAGTACATATACGAGATAAGAAATGCTGCCGCAAACGGTCATGAGACGCTGGATACCGATGCCTCCCAGCTGGCAGAACAAGCAGGGGATCTGGCATGTGAGCGTTATCTTCTGAAACAGGGAAAGCTTCAGGTAGAGGTAATGTGCAATCTGGACAAAGTCCCTCCAGCCTGAGCCGTAGTCATTGCAGCGTTTCTTCCTATAGAGGGAGCAACGGGACTTCCTGTGCGGATGTGGGCGATTGCAGAATAATATTAAAAAGTTAGATTGGTATTTTTTAAATACTCTTAAGTGTGCAGGTATGGATCACTGGTGAAATAGAAAAAAATCGGTTATACTCTTAGGATAGGTGTATAACCGATTTTTATATAAAGGGGGATAATTTTATGTATTACTTAAATAGAAATAATCCTATTATTTTATTTCAGGAATCACGAAACAGTGAGATCTATGTAGATAAAAGCATGTTGATTGAAAAGTATCCACTAAGATAAAAACAGGAAATAAATATATCTGTATTACCAGGCCAAGGCGTTTTGGAAAAACGGTGAATGCAAATATGCTGGGTGCATATTATACATGTGGTTTTGACAGCCATACTCTGTTTGAAGGTTTAGCAATTTCAAAATCGGATCTTTATACGAAACATCTGAATCAGCATAATGTAATTTTTGTGGATCTTAGTCGAATGCCAGACCCTTGCAGTACCTACGAGTCATATATTTCTTATGTAAAACAAAGGCTGGCGGCAGATATAGAGAAAGCATATGGATTAAAAAAAGAAGAAGGAGTTCCGGTTAGTGATCTGTTTACCGCATCATGAGAATCTTGTCTTATCATGATGGCTATCTGTGCATTCCCAATCATGAATTAATGGAAAAATACCAGGATGTTCTGACAAGAAAGAGCATGGGAGAAGTGAAGAAGATTGTAGAACGCTCAAAAGAAATGCTGGAAGCAACTCTGGCATGTGATGAAGATAAAGTATCAGCCATGTTATCTATGTTTGGCATAGGTTATATTCGATTGACTTCTCAAAAAATCCTATATATTATACCCATTTCTGCAAGCCGTGCATATATATAAAAAGAACGCTTTAAGGCGTGTTTGTAAATATCTTTCAAACACGATCTGGTAAGGTAGAGATTAAATATGCATCACTTTATTACACAATCTTTGGAACTACATCTGTTTTTTGCAAGAATTATGAAAGAACATTCCCTGTTTCTTGAAGCGGGATTTATGAGAAAGGATGCGGCCTGTATCAGGACGGCATCATGCTACAGAGTACAATTTGAAAATTTATTGGCAGAAACTGCAAGAATCAGCGATGGGATTATCAGCTGTGAAGCCTTGGAGTCATGTGAAATTGTAACACCTTACACGTTGCTTGCAGAAAAGAAGACGCAGCATCTTACAGGAATTCCGATCAATAGCAACATTACCCTGATTGAGCATCAGCTTAGATGTAACTGTGAGGTTTGTAATGTGCAAGAGTTAGAAAAACGAACGAGAGCTTTAAACCGAAGAGCTTTCGAGCTGGTGAGCGGATTAATAGATTTTAAAGAGAACATTTTAAAGGATGTAAATACATGCCGGCTTTTTACCGCCAATTATCCGCTTCTCATTCAGCATATTATCCGGGAAGCAAAGCTATATCAATCATTTTTAAAGGAATTAGAGTGTGAAGGAACCATATGTCAAGAGAATAGAAGAGAGATGGAATTATTCTGGAACCAGATTATGATGGAACATGCCTTGTTTATCCGGGGATTACTGGATCCTTCAGAGGCGGAACTGATCGAAACTGCGAATAATTTTGCCAAAGAGTATGCCTGTCTTCTGGAAGAAGCAAATGCCAAGAATTGCATGACAATGGATGCGCTTACCCAGAGAACACTGGAGGAAACCTGCAGATACCGTGATTTTAAAGAAGCGGGTACAAAAGGAATTTCGGATTGTGAGATCTCATCCATTATACTTCCGCTCCTTGCAGACCATGTTCTGAGGGAAGCGAACCATTACCTGAGATTATTGCAGGAACAGGATTAGATGAAATGAAAATAAGAAGTATTTAGCGGTAGTTATGATCCGCCCATATACTTCTTATTTTTATGCAGTAATTTGCAAATATTTGAGGAGCGTCTATCTATAGCACGGAAATTATCTTCGATTTTATTTCTCAATCTGTTGATATGTACATTAACGGCATTTTC
>NZ_JAWYAJ010000003.1:0-4537 GCF_034124845.1 Robinsoniella sp. | reverse complement strand
CCGCAGCCAGGGAGAATTGTGGAGCCTCAGCCAGGAAGTTGACTATATGTCTACCTATATTACAATAATGAACTGCCGATACGGCGGTAAGCTAACGATGGAATTTGAAATACCGGATCATCTCATGGAACTTCAGGTACTCAAATTCATCCTTCAGCCGCTGGTAGAGAATGCCATCGAGCATGGTTTTGCATCCTCCGGCGGAGAAGGCATGATTGTGATGGGGGCAGAACAGAAAGAAAACCAGCTGCAGGTGTACGTAGAGGATAACGGCAGCGGCATTCAGGAGGAAGAGCAGAAAAGGCTTGAAAAAATACTGAAGCAGGCAGAAAACCAGAAGGAGCTTTATAAAAACCATGTGGGCATTGTAAATGTGCACCGGAGATTAAAGGTACATTTTGGGGAGGAATACGGAATCAGGCTGGAAAGTGTACCGGGGAAATCCACCTGCATCGATCTGGTAATGCCAGTTCTGCGTTAAGCCTTCCAAACCAATATCCTGGTCCGCCCCCTTCTCTTTCTGTACACTACCTCTGTATACAAAGCGTATTTAATCAGCTACCCCCCAACCAGCAGAAAAAAGTACATAAAATCATAATGCAATACAATTTTTAGAAAATATCCTTCGTATTCTGAAATACAGGTGTCTGAATTTAAGTCAGAAAAAGAGAATATCCTTTATCGAATTAAGGCCTCGCATTTTCTATAATAATGTCTATAAGGTTAACCGATATAGATTAGAAGAGAAGGAGGTTTTTATATGCGAAAGATACCAAATGGAAGGGGTATTGTCAGAAGGAAAATGCCGGAGGGAAAGAAATTTTTCCTTGCGTCCATTCCTTTCCTGATTTTGGTTTTCGCATTTGCTTATGTCCCGCTTTTGGGATGGGCATATGCATTTTTCGATTACCATCCCGGAATGTCATTGTTTGATTGTGATTTTGTGGGACTGAAGACATTTGCGAAGATCTGGGCAAATAAGTCAGAATTGTTCCGGGTAATGCGAAACACCCTGGCTATGAGTGCAATCTGTATTACAACAATGCCCCTGGCTGTTATTTTTGCAATTATGCTGAATGAAATCAAAAATTCGAAATTCCGCAAACTAGTTCAGACAACCACTACACTTCCGAATTTCATCAGCTGGATTGTAGTATTCACACTGGCATTTGCTATGTTTTCAACCGATGGTATGGTTGCGGGCGTCTTTAAATCATTAGGGATAGAAAAAACGGTAAATCTGCTTGGCGACAACAAACATGCATGGGCATTCCAGTGGGCACTGGCGACCTGGAAAAGTCTGGGATGGAGCGCAATTATCTATATTGCATCCATAGCGGGGATTGACAGTGAGCTTTATGATGCTGCTCATGTGGATGGTGCAAACAGGCTGCAGACCATCCGGCATATTACCGTACCAGGATTATACGCAACTTTTTTTGTACAGCTGCTGCTGGCAATCAGCAATATGCTGAGTAATGGTTTTGAACAGTATTTTGTATTCTATAACCCGCTGACCGCAGACAAGATCGAAGTTCTTGACTACTATGTGTTTAAGATTGGTGTATTGACCAATGATTATCCCCAGTCAATTGCCCTTGGTATGTCGAAAACGATCATATCTGTCATACTTCTCTTCACGGCAAACCAGCTTTCTAAGAGGGTTCGCGGTGAGTCGATTGTATAGGAGGGAAATAGAATGATAACCACGAGAACAATAACCACAAGAACAATAACGAAAAAAACCAAACCGAATATAACCAAATCCAATATAACCAAAACGAATAAAACAAAAAAAACAAAATCAAAAAAATCAATGCCGGAAAGGATAGGAGACATTTTTATCTACTTGATCTGCATTTTGCTGGTCATTATCTGCATCTATCCATTTTACTATGTAATCATTTATTCCATAAGCGATCCGGCACAGGCATCCAAAGGGATCTTCCTTCTGCCAAAAGGATTCAACCTGGATACCTACAAAGGGATCATCAAACTCAATGACATACCGGGAGCATATCTGATCTCCATTCTCAGAACGCTGCTTGGAACCGGGATTACGATTGTCAGTTCCTCTTTCTTTGCATACCTGGTTACGAATCAGAAAATGTATTACAGAAAAATAGTTTACCGTTTTGTTATTATTACGATGTATATAAATGCAGGTTTAATTCCATGGTATATCACCATGAAAGCATACGGATTGCAGAATAATTTCCTGCTTTATATTTTACCGGGTGCACTTTCCGCTTATTACGTGATCCTGCTGAAGACTTACATGGAATCACTGCCAAAAGAGCTGGAAGAGTCTGCGAAAATTGACGGCGCAGGAATGATGACTATTTTTGCCCGGATTATATTTCCGCTTTCAAAGCCAATTGTGGCAACCGTCGGGGTCTTCTCCATGGTAGGACAGTGGAACCAGTGGCAGGACAACTACTTCCTGGTTTCCGATGCAAAATTACAGACCCTGCAGATGGTGCTTTACAATTACCTGAATCAGGCGAACCGCTTCCAGAGCATGTCCAGTAATGCAATCGATTCATCAGCGGTAACCAGTTCCATAACGCCTTCGTCCATTAAAATGTGTATTACGGTGCTGGTAGTATTACCGATTATGTGTGTATATCCGTTTCTTCAGAGATATTTTGTAAAGGGTATTATGATGGGAGCTGTAAAGGGATGATTATGCATGGAAAAGGGCAGTGGTAAACAAAAAATGAATATAATAATGGGAGGAAATATCATATGAAAAATAAATTAAGAAAAATTACGGCTTTATTGTTGGCAGGGGCAATGTGCATGTCTGCCGGAGCCTGCGGAAAAAGTGAAGAGAAAACAAGTACAGGGAGTACCTCAGCCAGTTCCCAGGAAAGTTCTGACGAACCGGTGACCCTTACCATCTGGAATACCGAAGTTCTGACTCCCGGTATCCAGACCAATGAAGTGGCAAAGGAAATTGAAAAGAAACTGGGTATCAAAATGGAAATTGTACAGGGTGATGCCCAGAAATTCAGTATTCTGGTTGCCGGGGGAGATCTGCCGGATATCATCTATACCAATCCGGCACAGCAGAATGTGGCATCCAATAATCTGATTACAAGTGGTCAGCTGATGCCAATGGACGAACTGATTGACCAGTATGGGGAAAATATTAAGAAAAATTTCCCGGACCGCCTGAAATATTCCAAGCAGTTTGCAAGCAACGGGGAAGACAAGATTTATTATCTGCCGGTTCTGGCATACCAGGCGAATGAAGAGCATCCCAATGTCAGCTATTCTATTGAAAATGTAGGATTGATGACAAGATGGGATATCTATGAGGCAATCGGATGCCCGGAAATCAAGACTACCGATGACTACCTGAATGCATTGAAAGAAATGCAGGAATATGCAAGGGAAAAGGATCTGGCAGACGGAAAGCAGATCTATGCAATTTCCGGATGGAGTGACTGGGGGCTTTGGCCATGGTGGCTGGCGAATACCAGGGAAATGGGATATACGGATCTCGCGAATTCCACCATCTTTAACTATAAGACCAAGTCCGTAGAAGGAGTATTTGCCAGTGATGCATTTTGGGAGTCCTTGGAATTTTACAACAAAGCTTATAATATGGGCATTCTGGATCCGGAAGCATTTACTATGAAGAATGATCAGTTCTGGGAAAAATGTAAGAATGGACAGGTGATGATGGCATATGCCAGCTGGCAGACGGAAGGTATTAATACCTTTTTCCAGACCAATGGACATCCGGAATGGAGTTATCAAAAGCTGCCATACGATGGATATGACTATATTTCAGGAATAGTTTCAACAACAGCGCCTCTTGGAAGTGGAATAGAGTATGCCACAGCGATTACCAAGAATTGTAAGAATCCGGAAAAAGCAATGGAACTGATTGACTTTATGAATTCAGAAGAAGGTGCCCGTCTGATTTACAGCGGAGTAGAAGGGACACATTGGGTCAGCAAAGACGGCGCTGCACAGCCAACAGAAGAATTTATTACCCAGTCTAAGACCGATCCGGATTATAAGCTGAATGTGGGCGTTAATCTCTACAATAAACTTTGCGGATTCAAAGATATTCAGGTACTTACCGACGGGTATCCGGCGGACCTGATGAAATCGGATGAGCAGAAAGCAGCCACAATTACCGATACCGATAAGAGCTATTGTGAATATTACTCCAAAAAAGAAGGCGGTGATTATCAGTATCCGGGCCAGGTTCTCTATGATATGTGGCAGAAAGGAAAAGTGGATACGATCACAGATTTTTATCTCTATCCCACATTGGTGCAGAGTCCCGATGAGGAAACACTCAACATCATAGCACAGTGCGAACAATATATGAATGTACAGGGTGTAAATGCGATTATGACGGCAACAGCAGAGGATTTTGCTGCCTGCAAAGAAGAAACATTAAAAGGGCTGGAGAGTAAAGAATACTCAAAAGCAACTGCAAAAATAGAAGAGCTGTATGCGGCTGCGGAAAAAGAGGCAGAAGCCTTCGGGATGAAATAAATGGCAGTGTAAAAGC
>NZ_JAWYAJ010000002.1:0-11165 GCF_034124845.1 Robinsoniella sp. | reverse complement strand
GGATTGTTTTCAGGGTAAGCGTGCTGCCCACACTGGTTAGACGCCTTCTCAGGAGATGGATATAGTTATCCAGATTTCCTTCCTCCACAGAGGCATCCGGTCCCCATACGCGGGTTAACAGGGTCATACGGGGAAGAATTTTACCCGAATTATTTAAAAAAGCTTCCAGCAGATCACCTTCCCGCCGTGACAGGGCACAGGTCAGTTCTCCACGGGAGAGCTTTTTCTGTGACGTATCATAAGAGATATCACCGAAGGTAAGGGGTTTGTTTTCATTCCAGCCGGCAGGTCTTCGGCTGATACAGCGAATGCGTGCCATCAATTCTTCAAATGCAAAAGGCTTTACGATATAATCATCGGCGCCAAGGTCCAGTCCCTGCACACGGTCATGCAGATCACCCAGTGCAGTCACCAGAATCAGCGGTGTGGATATTTGTTCAGAACGCATTTTCTTCAGAACCGCAGTGCCGTCCAGGATAGGTAGCATCCGGTCCAGCAGAATCAAATCATGAATATTTTCACGGATATATCGAAGGCCGGAATCCCCGTCGTGACAGATATCCACAGAGATGCCTTCGTGTTCCAACTGATATTTTAATGTATCACATAAAATCAAATCATCTTCTATTATTAATATTCTCATAACATTTTACCTCCTTAATCCATTATAATATGTATTTTATTAAAATAAAGCAGAAAATAACTTAAGAATCATTAAGTTTTAATTTTTAGAGATTGGCTAGAGAAAAGTATGCTATGATTTTCCCAGCGAAACAAATTAATATCATTATGAGGAGGAATAACTATGAGAGGTTTTTTAAAGAAGGGAATATGTCTTACAATGGCAGCAGGCATAGCAGTTGTGCCGTTGGCAGGATGTCAGAGTGGAACAGATCGTACAGTGGACTCACAGGGAGGAAGTGAGGCAGCATCCGGAGCAAATACTTCAACTGATTCGGAAGCAGGTGCCATGGGACGCTATCTGGAAGAAGATGCTGCATTGCCGGAAGGTACCGCTTTCATACTGGATATATGTAAACAGACAGACGGAAGTGTGAATCTGGCGATTAGCAATGAAGCAGGCAACAGAGAACTATGGAATTCCAAAGATGTGGGAAAGACCTGGGAGAAAGTGTCGGATTTCCCGGCGGATATTCTGAACGATGATGCAGCTTATTTGTATCATATGGCTTTGTCACCGGATGGTGCGATTGGAGCCGTCAAATATTCGGAAGATGGTGGTTTCCAGCCCTTATATGCCGATAAAGATGGAAATGTAAAAGTGTTCGACCAATTATTTGGCGGAGCAGAAGCAAATGCCCAGGCAAACCTGTCAGATGTAAGCTTTACAGAAGACGGCAAACTGCTGGCACTTGGAAGCAGTGGTGTATTTTTAATAGATATGGATAAAGGAACCGTGGCGCAGGAGTTCGCCAAGGGTTCCTCGCCCCTTACCATTGGAACCGCAGGTAATGTACTTCTTGTGGTAACGCAGGAAGAAGTACAGCTTTATGATATAGCAACGGGCAAACTGATGGATAAGGATAAAGTGCTGGATGAGCAGATCGTGGGAAAAGATTCCCCGGGACAGCTGGAGGGCAGTTCCAGTACAAAGCCGGTACTGTTCCAAAAAGGAAAAGAGGGAGAGTCGGTATACTACTGTAATTCCAATGGTTTTTATAGCCATACTATCGGAGGAAGCATTGCAGAACAAATTATAAATGGAGAACTGAATTCTCTTGGAAGCCCCAGCACAGGACTGGTATCCATGGCAGCTATGGATGATGATTCTTTCCTGGTTGCCTGCATGGACGGAAGCGATTACAAATTATTGCGCTATGTGTATTCCAAGGATACACCAGCCGTACCTAGTAACGAGATAAAGGCATATACACTCCGGGATAATCCAGAGATCCGCCAGGCAATTGCCCTTTTTCAGAAGAAGTACCCGGATACCTGTGTGACGCTGGAAGTGGGATTAACCGGAAATGATGCGGTAAATACCTCGGATGCCCTCCGTACATTAAATACAAATATTCTGGCGGGTAACGGACCGGATCTGCTGCTTTTAGACGGAATGCCAATCCAGTCCTATATCGAAAAAGGAATCCTGGCGGATCTTGGAAATGTGTTAGATCCCCTGTCCGCGGAAGAAGGATTTATCGAAAATATCAAGAACACCTATGAAAATGACGGCAAAATCTATGCGGTGCCAACCAGATTCCAGATACCGGCGATTCAGTCTGGTAAAGAGACGGTAGATGCCGCGAAGGATCTGAAATCTCTTGTAGATCAGGCTGAAAAAATAAAGGGGGAAAACAGTTATATAAGGGTGCTCACTCAGATGTCAACTGTAGATCTGGCATTGGAGCCCTTGTATAATGTAAGCTCGCCAGCATGGGTAAAAGAGGATGGAACGCTGGATAAGGATTCTCTGACAGAATTTGTAACCCAATTCAAACGTCTCTATGATCTGGAGGATCACAGCCAGGACCAGGACGATTCCTATGTGTTAGAGGATATTAAAAATTCAACCGCCAGTACACTCTTCAGTATCTCCATAGGAAGTATGAGTAGAATGGATAACAGTATGGGCATGACTATTGGAAATATTATGTCTATGATGGACTTGTCTAGGATGGTTTCTGCAATCAAGCAGACGGAAGGCGAAACTTACGGACTGCTAAACGGCCAGGCAAAGAATGTATACGTGCCGGGATCCATTATTGGAATCAGCAGTAAAAGTGCCGTACCGGAACAGGCAGAAAAATTTGCATCCTTCCTGCTGTCCAAAGAAGCACAGGTTGTAAATCAGGGAAGCGGATTCCCAATCAATAAAGCTGCATTTGATACGATGATTAATGACAAACCCGCCAAGGGGCTTGGAAGTGAGAGCGTTGGAAACAACCAGACCGGTTCAATGGTATCTCTGGATATTGAGTGGCCAACTGATGAAGAAATCAATACCTTTAAAAGTTTTGTAGAGACTCTGGATAAAGGTCCGCTGTCCGACAATGTAATTAAAGAAACGGTATTTGAACAGGTAAAACGATGTGTTAAGGATGGTGTTTCTGTGGAAGATGCAGTCAATACCATTTTACAAAAAGTAAATCTGTATATTAGTGAAAGATAAACTTTTTATTAAATTTCTAAATTTTCTTAAATATTGTTGTGTGGGATGAATAATCTATGATATAATCGGACTAAAAATTTTTAGGAGGAATTATATCATGGATTTAGACCCTGACCCTGGTGCGACACAGATTGCACTGCAACTATTATTTTTGGTATTTTTAACATTTGTAAATGCATTTTTCGCAGGAGCTGAGATGGCAGTGGTATCTGTCAATAAAAACAAGATCCGGCGACTTGCAGAAAACGGTAACAAGAAAGCGGTTTTGATACAAAAACTGATGGAGGATTCCACAAAGTTCTTATCTACGATTCAGGTCGTGATCACTTTTGCGAACTTCTTCTCCAGTGCATCCGCAGCATCGGGTATTTCCAAGATTCTGGGCGGTTGGATGAGCAAGTTCAATATTCCATTCAGTGAAACCATCGCACTTGTTATTGTTACTCTTTTACTTTCTTTTGTAACTCTTGTATTAGGGGAACTGGTACCGAAAAGAATAGCATTGCAGAAAGCGGAAGCCTTTAGTTTATGGACCGTTAAACCGATCTATATAATATCAAAGGTAATGGCGCCGTTTATCAAACTTTTATCTCTGTCAACAAATTTTATCCTGCGTTTAGTTGGGATGAAAACCGAGAATATAGAAGAGCGTGTGTCGGAGGAGGAAATCAAGGCCTTATTAGAATCAGGCAGCGAACAAGGTGTGTTTAATGAAATTGAAAAGGAAATGATAACATCCATCTTTTCATTTGATGACAAAATTGCAAAGGATGTTATGGTTCCAAGAAAAGCGGTTTATGCAATTGACATTGAAGAACCGCTGGAAGAATATGTGGATGAGCTGTTATCCAGCAGACATTCCAAAATTCCGGTATATAAAGAAGACATTGACAATATTATCGGTGTTTTGCATATGAAAGATTTCATATTGGCAGCAAAGGAAAACACTTTTACCGGTGTAAAGATAGAAGAGATTATGCAGGAGCCATATTTTGTACCGGAGTCTAAAAATACGGATGAATTATTCCGTGACCTGCAGACGAAGAAAAACCATATGGCAATCTTAATTGATGAATACGGCGGATTTTCCGGTATCGTTACAGTAGAAGACCTGGTAGAAGAAGTTATGGGCGAGATCAATAATGGATATGAGGAAGAAGAGCCTGAATTTGTTCAGGTTGATGACAAAACATATGTAGTGGATGGACAAATGCTGGTAGATGATTTAAATGATAAATTGCACCTGAAGCTTGAGACGGAAAATTATGATACGATGTCCGGGTACATGGTGGAACATCTTGGATATATCCCGAAGGATGGAACCCATCCGGAATTAAAAGTGGATGGCGTGGTTCTGCGTGTGGATCAGATGGAACAAAAGGCTATTAAAAAATTAAAGATTATGCTGTAGAGCGTGTTTTAAGATTGCTTTCTGTCGGCTGGGCGTCACACTTTGTGGGAGATTTGTCCCGGATGAAGGGCGCGTAGCGGGCTACGTAACCTGAATTCGGGGCAAATATGCCGCTAAGTGGGGCGTGCAGATGGCAGGAATGAATTTTCAAACAGGCTCTAGCGTTTATAAATCATGAAAAGGCTGTTGCGGTATTCTGCTCAGTCTTTTTTTGTATGGAATGCATGTCATTTTTTAGGCATGAAAGCATATGATAAATAATAAATGAAGAAAACAGAGGTACATAACGTGATGAAGAATAATTCGGAGAGTAAATCCGTTGCAAGTCCGGAACCTTATCCGCCCATAAAAGTAAGCAGAAAAAACCCGTATTATGCCAATATGCTTTATCCGGCATTACGGGCCCAGGAAAGTGAAATGACTGCAATTACCACTTATTTATATCAGCACTGGATTCTGACAGACCGGTTTTCCGATTTGGGGAAAACATTGATGGCTATATCAAATGTGGAAATGTTCCATCTCAATACCATTGGACAGTTGATCACGATGCTGGGAGGTGATCCCAGGCTTGCCAACAATGCGTGTGAATGCTGGAATGCAGATGCAATTGACTATTGTCAGGAGGTGCATCATATACTGGCAGCAAATATAGTTTCTGAAGAAGGAGCTGCCGCATTCTACCAGCAGACTGCAAAAGAGATCCAGGATCCCTGTGTCAGTGCGGTATTGAAGAGACTGGCACTGGACGAAATACTTCATGCCAAGATCTTTAGGGAATTTCTGGAGTCAGACAAAAGCAGCTTTTAAATTAAACACTTTCCAAAGTATCATAATCTACACAGATTGGATAATCCCCTGTTCTGCTTTGCTCCAGGCGCGCGTCAATTCCGTAAAGCTGAACTAAGTTTTCTCTGGTAATGACATCAGCTGGGCTCCTTCAAATAGAACGTTTCCCTTTTTCATTCCGATCAAATGATCTGCAAACTTAGAGGCATGGTTCAGTTCATGAATGACCATAATAATTGTTCGGTTATTTTCTTGGTTCAGTTTTTTAAGAAGCTTTAGAATCTCTATTTGGTGAGACATATCCAGATAAGTCGTAGGTTCATCCAGAACTAATATTTCTGTTTCCTGAGCCAGTGCCATGGCGATCCATGCCCTTTGACGCTGGCCTCCGGACAGGGATTCCACCATCTTTTCACGCAATTCATAGACACCTGTAGAATACATTGCCCATTCAATCATCTGCAGGTCATGCTCATTCAGTCCGCTCATAGGACGCTGGTAAGGAAAGCGGCCATATGCCACAAGTTCCTTTACCATAAGCCCGGTGGGGATCGAAGGACTTTGGGGAAGAACAGCCATTTTACGGGCGATGGCTTTGGAAGCCTGTCTGCGCAGAGATGTTCCATGAAGCAAAATCTCGCCATGGCGGCTGGGAATAATACGGGACATGGCCTTTAACAAAGTAGATTTTCCGCATCCGTTAGAACCAATCACCATCGTTATTTTCCCTTTTGGTATTTTTAAATTCAATTTTTGAATAATAATTTCATTTTCATAAGCGATCTGCAGATCTTTTGTCTGAATACATTCTTGATTCATCATCTATTTCTCCTTTAACATTAAGTAAATAAAGTATGGCACTCCAACAATGGAAAGCGTAATGCCTACCGGGATCTCGAAAGGCGAAAAAAGATTCCGGGAAATGCTGTCAGCGGCTATAATGAACACTGCGCTGATCATTGCCCCTGTAATAATTTGCCGTTTATGGGATGCGCCAGTCAGTTTCTTAGCGATATGAGGACCCAGCAGTCCCAGAAACGCAATATTCCCGGCAACTGAGGTTGCCAATGCGGAAAGTGCAACTGCCAGAAGTAATAAAATTCTGCTTTCCCGTTGAACGGAGACACCCAGGCCGCTTGCAGTTTCCTCTCCCAGAGCATAGACATCAAGGGTGCGGCTTTTGTACAGGACCAGCATAGTCAGAAGCAGAACGGCCGGAGCCAGAAATACAAAGTATATCCAGCTGCTTCCCCAAAGGCTTCCGCTGATCCAGGTAAGTGCCTGATTATAGTCACCCTTGGACATATTTAGCTGGTAGAGCGTAATAAAAGCATTGATGCCCGCATTTACCCCAATTCCGGTTAAGATCAGCCGGTTGGGAGAAATCCCCTTTTTATATGCCAGAAAGTAAATCAGCAGAGAAGAAAGCAGGGAGCCTGCCAAAGCAAAAACGGGTATCATAAATACAGTAGAAGCAGATAAAGCGGAATAATACGAAGTACTTTTCAAAGAAATAAATAGTACAACTGCAAGGGCAGCACCTGCATTAATACCAATCATACCAGGTTCTGCCAGAGGATTACGGGTTACACTCTGCAAGATGCAGCCTGCGGTAGAAAGAGCGATTCCTACAAATAGTGCGATACAGATTCTTGGAAGGCGCAGTTGCAATATGGCAGTATTCTGTAAACTACTGCCCTGTCCCAAAAGTGTGCGCAGTACATCTCTTACCGGAATCGTATAAGTTCCCCATATGAGAGAAATAAGTACTGCTGCAAGCAGAAAAAAAGCAGTAACGATTAAAACAACATGAAATCTTCTATTCATCAGCGGCTCTCCCTTCTAATCATCAGTAGAAATACAGGGACTCCAATGAGGGCAGTAAAAAGCCCGATGGGAGTTTCATATGGAGGTTGAAGCATTCGTGCTGCAATATCTGCCCATACCAGCAGTGCGCTTCCAAATAAAAATGAAAGAGGTATCAGTTTACGGTAATCGTTCCCAATCATTTTGCGAACAACATGAGGGACAATCAGTCCGACAAATGCAATATTTCCTGCAATTGCCACGCTTACGGCACACATGGGAATCAGCAAAAGCATCGTGACAATCCGGACTTTCACAGGATTTACTCCAAGTCCTGTACAGACATCATCACCCAGACTTACGATATTTATTTTACTGCTCATAATAAGGGCAATAATCATGCAGGGGATACTTACCAGGAGTAAAATTGTCATTTGGTTCCAGGATGCCGTTCGAAATCCGCCGGATACCCAGAAAGCCAGTTCCTGTGAGCGGTTTCCCAGCAAAGCAATGACAGATGCCAGCGACAGAAAGAAAGTTCCAATTGCGGTACCTGCAAGTATAAGCCGGGAAATATTCATACTAGAGGCACTTTTCATACTAAATAACAGAACCAGGATGCCGCTGATGAATGCACCAGCCAATGCAGCAGCAAAGTTTCCCAGAACACCGTAGAGAGAAGCATTGACACTTACTGCTGCCACGGCAAGAGCAGCTCCCTGGGTTATTCCCATAATGGAAGGTTCTGCGATAGGATTCCGTGTGACACCCTGCATCATGGCACCGCCCATTGCCAGCAGGCCGCCAATGATCGCACTTGCCAATGCTCTGGGCAGACGAATATCCCGCACAAGCTGCATATCCAGAGAAAGTTCTTCCGGTTTTCCAAGTGTAAATAAACTATGCAGTACGGTTTCCGGTGGGATACTTTTGGCACCGGCACAAGCGGCGGCCAATAATCCGGCCGCCACTAAGAGGAAACTGATAAACCATGCACCTGCTATTTTACGATTCATTTTAATTTCTCCATCAGGGAAGCTGCTTCATCCAAGAACAATGATCTACCAATGCAACTGTAGCCCTGGTTAAAATACGGACTGGATGGAAGCTCCAGAACATTGCCGTTTTTAATTGGATCCATGTTTTTCCAAACGGGATTCTCCCGGAGGGACGCCAGATCTTCAGCGGTACCTATAGCAAGAATGCGGTCGGCATCGATTTGGGCCAGTCCTTCGTAGCTGACAACCGGGAGACTGATATTTTCCTGCACAGGCATTCCTTCCGGGCGTTTTAATCCTAGATCTTCATATAATATGCTTCCGATTCCTGCTTTATCAAAAATAAAAATCTGTCCGCCGCTGGCCAGAAGCGCCAGGTAAGAGGTGTCTTCACCATAAGAACCGCGGATTTCTTCACCGGCTTTCGCTGCTTTTTCTTCATAAGAAGTGAGCCATTGTTCTGCCTCGTCAGTTTTATTCATAATGCCGGCAACACTTTTGACATCTTCTTTCCAGTCCGTCTGGGCAAGCTCCAGCATAACAACCGGTGCAATACCGGATAATTGCTGATACATTTTCTCCTGAACGGTAGAAATAATGATCAGGTCCGGTTCCAGTGCGATAATTCCTTCCACATCCATGGTATCCTGCATACTATAGCCCAGGATAGAAGCACCTTCCAGAACATCTTCCAGGTAGGGTGGAAACTTTGTATAATCATAAGCATCCGAATTTGCTGTTCCCGCAACCTTATATCCCAGCACGGACAAGATATCGCTGTTACCGCTTATATCCACAATTTTTTGTGGGTTGGCAGGGATAGTTAGTTCACCTCTGGCATCAGTAACCGTAATAGTGTCCCCGGTACTTTCAGAAGTATGAGCAGCTTTCTCTGTATCCGATGCATTTTGGCACCCCGATAAGAACAGCATCGCTGTGCAGGAAAGCACAACAAGACTTTTTAGAAGATGTTTATTTGACATAATTAAATCCTCACTTTCAAAAATGGATAATAATGTTAGCAAAGGCTAACCATCTTGTCCCGTATTATATACAATATTTTCAGAAAATGCAAGGATAGGTTGCTTAATGATAATTTTATCAATAAGAAAGATGTCTCCAGGGCGTGCAGATTGCAGTAATAAATTTACAAACACGCCCTTGGAGCAGAATATCAAAACTGATCAAGGGTTGCTGAATGTCCAGTGGACGTTCGTTTCGCAACTTATAGTTTAATTCTCTTTTCCACTGTAATGAAACCAGTCAAAATCTGCATAATTTACAGAAACGGATTGGTTGCTGCTTGCATACATACCTATATAAACGCCTGTAAATCCTTCATTTACCGTAGAACTCAATAGAGAAGCATCAATATCTTCTGCAAAAAGCTTGAGGCTATGTTCATTCGGCCCGTAGAAGAAAGCATATGTTTCACAGCGTCCCTGTACACTGAGGCATAGGCGTTCCGTTTGTTCAAGGGGCAGTTCCTTGAGTAAAGTACGGATTCCGTTTTCTGTACGATGCAATTGCAGAACCTCATGGTCATTCCGAAGGGTTTTAACAAAGACAAGATTGTAACGATTATCCTGAATTAATACGATGCCTGCTTCTTCCATATCATTTTTTGGACTGAATTCCATTTCAGCAACAGTTATAAAGACTTTATGCTGTTGACGTCTGCCAATAAACGCAGGATTACAGATTTCCTGAATCACTTCCGGTTCCAATGAGAGCCGGAGATATCCCCTGCGTTTTGTCAGAGAATAAATGTTCTTCTGAGGTGGATGGATCATATTCCAGACCATGGAAAGAGAGTCCGTGTCAAAATTGTCATTAGGATCTGTAAAAGGACAATAAGTTACGGGAAGATCAGGCAGCCGTTCTTCTCTATGAATCAATCCGTTTTCCGTGTCAGGCATCGGCCATCCGTCTTCAGCCCAGATAATGGGAATAAGAAATGTTTCTCTTCCAAGATTGTAATGGAATCCTGCATAGGGGCGTACCCCCAGTAAAACCATCCACCATTCTCCATGCTGTGTTTCCACTAGATCTCCATGACCAACTACAGAAATATCACTTAGCAGGGGCAGATGTCTATGGGTAACAATGGGATTCCGGGGACAGATCTCATATTCCCCATCAATTTTTCGGCTTCTTGCCATCATAACACTATGGTTGGCAAAAGTTCCCCCTTCTGCGGTCATTAAATAATACCATCCATCTTTTTTATAAATATGGGGAGCCTCAATCCATTTTGAATGTGAGCTGTTTCCGTCCCATATAATAGTACGCTGCCCCTTAAACTGTAAAGTCCCGGAATCAAGTTCGTTTAAGTATATTCCATGATGTCCGTCATAGAGGCGCTGATCACTGATAAAATTACCTGTGTACCAGACAGAGCCGTCATCATCAAAGAACAGACTGGAGTCAATCCCGTCAGCTCCTTTTACAAAAACCGGGTCACTCCAGGGGCCGGCAGGATTTCTTGCAGTAATAATAAAATTATCACGGTCGGCTTCCCTCCCCCGTGAGACAAAGGTATTAATAATATAGAAGATACCTTTATGGAAGCGGATAGAAGGAGCCCACAAGCCCTCGGACGTCTCACAGTTCTTATAATTCAGTTGATCAGGACGGTGTATCCCATGTCCGATCTGTTCCCAGTGTACCAGATCCCGGCTGTGAAAAATTGGCAGCCCTGGAAAATATACAAAGGACGAGGTAACCAGATAGTAATCATCTTCAACACGACAGATAGACGGATCCGGGTAAAATCCGGATAAGACTGGATTTGAAAAAGTTTTTTTAAGCATACTCATATTCCTTTCTTAATTCAGCTTGACACAGAACTGATATTTTCTAACTTCGCAAGCTGATTCTGTTTGCAGTTGACAGAAATGTATGATCAATCATCCTCTAGTATAGAGAAGCTGCCATGGAAAGTATATAGAATTAAATATCTTATATCTAAAAAAAATAGGCATTTTCATTCATATTTGCTGATACATGCTTGAAACTAATGGTATGA
>NZ_JAWYAJ010000001.1:0-27800 GCF_034124845.1 Robinsoniella sp. | reverse complement strand
TGGAGATGCCATGCATGTATCCGACTGGGTGAACTGGAATGAGGGGCTGGAAGTGATGGCTGTCCATGAACATGACGATGCTTCTTACCATGTGGAAATACATGATGCGGAGACGGGTAAAATTTTGATGGGATATCATGTTGGACGGGATACCGGAAGAGGAGTAGCGGCTGATATTGATCCTACCGCATCCGGAGCGGAGTTCTGGTCAATTGCATCTCCTGATTCATCCGCTGAAGAAGAGCCGTCCTGGGATTCCAGGGATGGCGGCGTATATTCCACGATGTCAACTTTGGAAAATTTAATTACGTTGTCCGGGAAGTCGCCGGCATCCAATGCAAGCATTTTCTGGGACGGAGATCTGTTAAGTGAAATTCAGGATCACAGATTTGACAGCGAAGCCTATAAACCCCTTGCCGTAAACCTGGCTAAATGGGACTATGAGAACAATCAGGAAGTGACGCTGTTTGATTCAACGGAAATTCTGTCAAACAACGGGACCAAAGGGAATACCGGTTTGACTGCGGATATCTTAGGCGACTGGAGGGAAGAAATCATCTCCCGCAGCAGCAGCGACCAGAACAAAATCCGCATCTATGCATCTACCATTCAGACAGATTATGTCGTACCATGCCTCCTGGAAAACAGGGCATACAGACAGGGCGTGGCATGGCAGAATGTAGCGTACAATCAGCCGGCGAATTTAAGCTATCTCTTGTCGGAAGGATTGATCACAGCGCAGTTAATGGCAGAGGAGGACAGGAGCTTATCCGATTCCTTAACGTTTACCTTTACGCCTGCAAGTGATGGTGTCTATGGACATGAAATTACGGCTTATGAAATCTACAGATCCGAAGATGGCAAATCATACAGTCTCATTGATACTTTACCGGCAGACAATAAGCAGGAAGCCTATACGTATACCGATCATAAATTAGAAGCAGATACCGTCTATTATTATAAAACGGCAGCAGTCGTGGATGGAAAAACTTCTTATGGGTCAAAGCCGGTTGAAATGAAAACAAAAAGAAAAGCTTCGGAAGTCCTATACCGGTTTGATTTTGGGATTACCAGTGACAAGACAGCCCAAGGATGGATCGGGATCACCGTAAATGGAAAAGGGGGCAGCAGGACCAACGATGAGCTTGGGATTACTTATTCCAAAGAAAAAAAATTCGGCTTTGCGGATGGGGCAGCGATCATTACAGGGCGTTCAGAGGACTATACTTATGACAAGGGGGGAATTACGGCAGACGTCTATCAGGACTTTGCTTTGCCGGATGGCAATACCTTCTGTGCAGATGTGCCAAACGGAAGCTACCAGGTGGAGATTGTGGGCGGTTCGGCATATAAAAGTACGGTAAAAGGAGATCTGGAAGGAACTGTGGCAGTAAAGGTGGAAAGCGGTGCCAACAGCTATGCAGTCGGGACTTACGAAGTAGAAGTTACAGATGGCCAGTTAAATTTTAACTGTGCCCCAAATTCCATATCCAGATTAGATGCTTTGATTATTACCAGAATAGAAAAATAGATATATACAAAATAGAAAAATTTAATTTATACAAATGGGGCTGTCAATCGACAGCCCCATTTGTATGATCAATGAAATCTGCGCTCAATGACGAGGCAAAGAGACTGTGTACCATCATAAGTCAAAACAAAACCCCCTCGGTTTCAGAAAAAAATCACATCCACCCCGTATATTCCAAAACCGACTGGTTTTTCAAAACTGACATCTTCTTGCGCCATTCTTTCGGTGAGATACCCAGGAGTGCGGAAAAATGTCTGTTAAAGCTGGAAATAGAATGAAATCCCACCCGCTCGGAAACAGTAAGGATGGAATACTCCGTGGTACGCAGCATGGAACTGGCTTTTAATATCCGTGTGGTATTGATAAATTCAAGCGGGCTGGTATCCATAATCCCATGAAAGAGCCTGCGAAAGTGCGTGGGGCTTAAATGGCACAGATCCGCCAGATAATCTATGGAAAAGGAATGCATGTAGTTGGTCTTAATATAGTCCAGGGCTGGGGCGATTACCAGTGTGTTTTCCGGTGCCTGATATGCCTGAGAAGAGGCGGAATCTGAACGCAGGCGCATCAGCTCTGTGATCAGGGAAACAAATAATCCCCGGACACTGACCTGGTAGTTCATTTTCTTTTCCTGCATTTCCGTAACCATCCGGTGGACGAGATCATAAATAAAAGGATATTCGGCTTTGGGCATAATTCTGCGGAAATTGTGGATCAGGTCGATTAAAATCTGGGAATGGGGAAGCGCGTCGATCGGAAAAAAGGGATGTAAAAATTCTTCCACATCTACAAAGAGATAAGACCACCTGCTGGCAGTTCCGGGAGAGCTGTATGTAGTGTGGGGGATATCGCACGCCACAATGGTGACATCATCGGCATGAAAGGAAAATGGCGTGTCTTCAAATTCCATGGTTCCGCTTTCGGAGTGGCACAGACCGATCTCCAGGCAGTTATGAAAATGAAGCCGACCGGATTTGATATCTGAGATATGCCAGCGGTCGCCTGTAAGCAGAAGAATTGGAAAGTTTTCCGGCAGTTCATAGTTACGATATTCGATAATCGTTTTTGCTTGTTTGGACATTTTGCACACTCCTGTTCTTTGTGGTTTGTAACTATTATACATTATAGCTATTTGAGATTTCAACCATAATTTTAGAAGAAAGTTCTTCTTAGATTAATAAAGTCACACTAAATTATAATTTTAAATGATAATTATGGAATTAGTTATAAAAAAATAGAATGTATAAAAAGTTATTCTAAATAAGTTTAGACAAAAGTAGACAAATTTTTTGGATAAATGGTTGAAAATGCATAGATTTGGCATTTGTATGCTGAGAAGCGTTATTTGATCTTTTGTATAATTAAAGCCATGTAGAGAAGAAAAAGTTGTGAATAGGAGAGTGAGTAAAATGAGTGTGACGGCAAAGCAGAGGAATCGGAACCCGGGGGTTACCGTACCCGGAAAGAAATACGGAATAGGTTACTATCTTAAGAAAGACTGGCAGTTATATCTGCTTATGTTATTACCGATGCTATTTATTCTGATCTTTAAATTTGGTTCCTATTTTGGATTGTTTATTGCATTTAAAGACTATAAGGTTGCCAAAGGATTTACGGGCAGCGAATGGGTTGGCTGGGAAGTATTTCAGAAAATATTTGCCAAGAGAGATTTTGGAAAAGCGGTATTCAATACGCTGTATCTGAACATTCTGGATTTGATTTTTGGCTTTCCCATGCCGATCATATTGGCGTTGATTTTAAATGAAATTCGTAATAAGTATTTCAAAAAGGTAACACAGACATTATTATATCTGCCCCATTTTTTATCCTGGATTATTATCGGAGCGGTGGGATACCAGTTATTCAGTCTGAACAGCGGTGTCATAAATACCATTTTAGAAAATGTGGGTGCGCACAGGATTCCTTTCTTACAGGAAGACACCCAGTGGCTCATTACCTATATTGCCATTGGAGTATGGCAGTCCATGGGATGGGGAACGATTATCTACCTGGCATCGATTACCAGTGTCAGCCCGGAATTATATGAGGCGGCAAGAGTGGATGGAGCGGGGCGGTTTAAACAGTGCCTTCACGTGACCCTTCCCTGTATCCGGGGAACCATTGTAACCCTTTTAATTATGAATCTGGGTAAGGTAATGGGCGGTTCCTTTGAACGTATTTTCGCAATGAGCAATGCTAAGGTAACGGAATACACAACAACAATTCCGGTGCTGGTGTACCGGTGGGGTATTGAAAACAATAAATTCAGTGAAGCTACGGCGCTTGGGCTGTTCCAGTCGGTAATCGGACTTCTGCTGGTTCTGGGAGCAGATTTTATTGCAAAACGCCTGGGTGAAGACGGATTAATTTAAAGGAGGATAGTTTATGAGTCAGACAGCAGCATTCCTGCCCCGCAAAAGGCAGGGACTTAAAACAAAGGTTTCAAATATCACCTGGAATACAATATTTTATATCATTTTAACCATATCTTCATTAACCTGTGTATTACCCTTTTTACATATATTTGCAAAATCTATCAGTGCGGAGGCATACGTAACGGCAAACAAAATATTTTTGCTTCCCAAAGGAATCAATCTGAATGCATATGCTAAAGTATTTGCTGATTCATCGATTATCCGTTCACTGTTTGTATCCGTAGTGGTTACGGTCACCTTTACCGTCATCGGTATGTTTTTGACCATCTGCGCTGCATATGCCCTGACCAGAAAGGAACTGAAGGGAAGAAAGATCATGAGCTTCCTGTGCATGTTCACCATGTATTTTGCAGGCGGTACCATTCCGGAATACCTGCTAATGAATAACCTTCATATGCTGGACACCTGGTGGTGTATGATTTTGCCGCTGTCCTTCTCGGCTTATAATCTGCTGATTATGAAGAATTTCTTTCAGTCTTCCATTCCGGACAGTCTGGTGGAATCGGCAGTACTGGATGGCGCTGGACATATGAGGATACTCTGGAGCATCGTGGTACCCCTGTCAAAACCCATTAATGCCACGATTGCACTGTTCTATGCAGTGGGAAGATGGAATGCCTATCAGGATGCACTTTTCTATATCAAACAGAGAACGGATTTAAGGCCGCTGCAGTTAAAATTGTATTATCTTATTGTATCTGCATCCGAGTCATTTAAATCAGAAGGCGGATCTACCGGATTAATGACCAATCCGGAGGTGCTGCAGGCGGCATGTATTATGTTTGCAACGATTCCCATTATCTGCATCTATCCATTTGTACAGAAGTATTTTGTACAGGGAACGATGATCGGAGCCGTAAAAGGTTAGGTCTTCGAGGAAAACTCGATTACTATATAAACTGTTAACCATGAAAAATCAGGAGGAATGAGTATGAAAAGAAAATTGCAGAAAGCAGCAGCGCTTACGCTTGCGGGAACTATGATATTAGGAGCGGTTACCGGGTGTGGAGGAGATAAGACATCAGCCACCGAAGCAAAGACAGATCAGAAAACAGAAGCCGGTTCCAAAGAGGCGGATACAAATAAAGATTCCAAAAATGGAACGGAAAAAGGATCAGGTAAAGAATCGGAAAATGGTTCGGAATCAGGTTCTGAGGATGCAAAAGGTGACTATACGGATTATTCCAAAGGATTTCCCGAGAAAGTAACGATTAAAATTCCGGTCTATGACAGAGGATTTGAGGGTTGGGACCCTACTAATAACTATTATACAAAATGGATTCAGTCCGAATTTGGAGACAAATATAATGTTGAGGTGCAGTATGTGGCGATCGGACGGACAACGGAAGTGACCGACTATATGCAGATGATAGCCGCAGGCAGTGCACCGGATATTATTTTCCACTATGATATGCCCCAGGCGGTGAGCTATTACAATGAAGGGGCAATGCAGCCGCTGGATCTTCAGGAAATTGCTTATTACGCGCCCGCCTATTCCGAAAAATTAGGAGATACCATCCGGGACTACGGAGAAATGAACGGCGAAAATATATTCTTCTTCGCAGACAGAGATGCGATCTATTACAACTGGGTGACCCTCATCCGGCAGGACTGGCTGGATCAGGTCAAGATGGAGATGCCCACAAACCGTGAGGAACTGGAGGCAGTTGCACAGGCGTGGAAGGATGCCGGACTGGGAACGCTGGGAGAACGCCTTGTAAATAAAAGCTTTACTTATGATTACGCATTTCGCGGTCAGGAGGTTGATCAGACGGAGCTAGCCTTATATTCCGATCTGAATGTGCCGGCACTGACCTGGAAGCCCACAGAAGATTATCTTCGGACTTTGAACAAAGAATATAACGAGGGGCTTATTGATGCAGAATTTTATCTGAAAAAAGAAGAACCGGACGTAGTTGGAGATTTTGTTTCCGGCAAGACCGGAACTTATGGATTCTATATGACCAATACAACAGACGTTATTAACAGTTTAACAACCAATGATCCAAATGCAAAAGTAGCTGTTTTAGATCCGTCTGCTTTTGCGCCAAAGGACAGCAAACCTTATTATTATGAATATCCTTCCTATGGCATGGTGATGGGAATGAATGCTAAGACAACCGATGAGCAGAGAGCCGCAATCTGGATGTTCTTAGACTGGATGATTCAGGATGATAATTTGTTCTATCTGCAAAATGGAGTGGAAGGACAGAATTATACGCTGGATGAAGATGGAATAGCAGTGCCGGCAGCAGAGTTTAACGGTGAATCCAAACTTTCCAACAATAATAATAAAGATTACTGGTGTCTGGTTGCAGAAGTGGCAAGCTATGGTGATGAACAGAAAAATCTGAAAGCAAATATGAAAACCCTTGCACCGGCAGGATACGAAGATCTGATCAGGCAGTCCTATGATTACACGAAGAAGATCGAATCTTACGGTTTAATCAATACGATTTTTACAAAACCGGTTGAGAGCTCCAGTGAGTATGCATCCGATCTGAGTGCTTTGTGGCAGGAAGTATATGTAGATATGGTGACTTCGGCTCCCGAAGAATTTGATGAGAAATATAAGGCAGCTTGTGAGGAATATCTGGATGCCGGATACCAGGAAATTCTGGATGAGAAACAGGCGTTGTTAGATGAAGGGGCATACAAATAATATAGCTCTTAGGCTGCTGCGGGAAAAGCCTGCAGCGGCCTTTTAAAGCAGAAAGAAGGATGAATATGGCAGGATTGGTATTTGATCAGCAGCAAGTGGAAGAAGTAATAGACCGGATTGTGGCGCGCACCATGCGGATGGATATGCCCTGGGACTGGCCCTGCGGTGTTGCTTATTATGGAATCAGTAAAGCGTATGAAATCACAAAAAAGGAAGCATATCTGGAATTGTTAAAAGAGCGGATAGATGAGTACATAGAACTTGGCGTACCGAAATTCACGGTCAATACCTGTGCAATGGGGCATTGCCTGATTACGCTGTATGAAGCCTGCGGGGAAGAGAAATACTGGGACCTGGTAATGAAAAAGGCTGAATACCTCCGGGGTGAGGCAAGGCGGTTTGGGGACCGGGTTTTGCAGCATACCGTTTCTGCAAATAACGATTTTCCGGAGCAGGCTTGGGCAGATACGCTGTTTATGGCGGCGTTTTTTCTGCTGCGGGTAGGTGTGAAATTAAAAGATGAAGAGATCATTGCAGATGCATTAAACCAGTATTACTGGCATATTCAATATCTGCAGAATATGGATACAGGGCTTTGGTATCACGGTTATAACAATATTACCAAAGACCATATGTCAGGCTTTTACTGGGGCAGGGCAAACGCGTGGGCGGCATATACCATGTCCCAGGTAGGAAAATGCCTGCCGGAGTGTTATCTCTATCCCCAATATCTGGACATTGTGGGCTCTTTGAATGAACAGCTTTCAGCCGTAAAGTTATTGCAGACGGAAAATGGTCTGTGGAGGACAATTTTAGATGACGAAGAATCCTATGAAGAGATTTCGGCATCCTGCGGGATTGCATCGGCTATGCTGGAAAAGGGGAATCCGCTTCATCTGAAATACATCAGCAAAGCCCTTCGGGGAGTATTAGGCAATATCAGTCCCGACGGCAGAGTGCTGAATGTATCCGGAGGTACGGCGGTTATGAAAGACCGGAACGGTTACCGCAATATATCCAGAAACTGGATACAGGGCTGGGGGCAGGGGCTGGCACTGGCATTTTTGACGGGGGTGTTAGACTATGAAAACTGTCGAAGTGACGGAGCCCTGTAAGAGAACAGATCATCTGCCCCGGTCATTTTCCTTTCTTCCAGGCGGCGGGACAGGGACACGGGAGGTTACCCCGGAGGATCTCTATACCAGGGAGAAGCCCTGGGGATTTGTAACAGAAGCCAACAGGCGGGCGGATCCCATGCTGCAGATTCCCGAATTAAATGCCGGGTTTGATGCCTTTTTCTGGTACCGGGACAGGGATCTGACGCGAATCGCACAGGATGCATCCGGCTGTTATGTGAATTCACCTGGTATCCTAAGCCGGCTTTCTGAAAATAACAGAAGGATACCTCTCACCTTCAAGGCAGATGTTCCCCAAAGCGGCAATTATAAAGTGCGGCTGAAACTTTTTGCAGCGGTGGAAGAAGAGGAACTGCTTATTTTTCTGGGTAGAAGAAGGCTGTTTTATCGGGGAAAACTGTCGGCAGGTGAGGAATTAGATAAAGAGTTTCTGCTGAATATCTGCGATATTATTCCAAGAGGCCGCAAGATGGTTTATCCGGATTACAGTGCAGAGATTACTCTTGTGGGAAATGCGCCAAGGCTGGTCAGTGCCAAGATCTGTCCGGTAGAAAGTCCCGTCCTGTATATAGCGGGGGACTCTACCGTAACGGACCAGAGCGGGGAGTACCCTTATGCACCGGGAAGCAGTTATAGCGGCTGGGGGCAGATGCTTAGCGCATTTACCGGCAGTCTGGCTGCGGTGTCCAACCATGCCCATTCCGGGCTGACCACAGAGAGTTTTCGCAGTGAAGGCCATTATCAGATCATTTTAAACCACATTCAAAAAGGGGATTACTGCCTGTTCCAGTTTGGACATAATGACCAGAAGATGCACCATTTGAAGGCAGAAGAAGGGTACCGGAACAATCTGGTTACCTATATCAAGGAGATCAGGGCAAAAGAAGCCAGTCCTATCCTGGTTACGCCGCTGGCAAGGAATTCCTGGCGGGGGTCAGATGGTTCTTACAACGATTTGCTGCAGAACTATGCCCTGGTGTGTAAAGAGATTGGGGCACAAATGAAAGTACCGGTTGTGGATTTACACGGCAAGAGCATGGAATTTGTAAGGAACCTGGGACTGGAGGAGGCTAAATTATATTATTTTCCCGGTGATTTTACCCACAGCAATGACTATGGGGCATATAAAATGGCGGGATTTGTGGCGGAAGATTTGTTGGAACAACTTAGGGGGACTAGAGGTACGTTTGGTAAAACCGGTGAAAAGCCAGCAAATGAGTGGATCCCAGAAAGAAACATCTCCCTGCCCAGGCCGCCCGCAAACTGGGAAGGGGGAGATGTTTTGGCTGATGGTAAGGAACTGTTCCTGGATCTTACAAGACCAGAGGAATGGCTGACGAGGGCAGAGGCAATGGATCTGGTTATTCAGATAATGAATTTTTTCCCGGTAAATGTCTATAACGATATGTTTGAAGATGTTGCGGGGCATGAATGGTATGCAGGAACGATAGAGTGCGCTTATCAAAATGGGATGATTCCCCAATTTATGGTGAGGGAGAAGAAAATTTTCCCGGATAAGGCAGTTACCCTGCGGGAATTTTTAAGGATTGCTATGACCGGTTATCAATGCAGAAAGCAGCTGCCTGTGCAGCCGATTCATTCCCCTTTGTGGGAGGAAGAGGAGATACAGGCAGCCAGCGCAATGGGAATTGCAGCAAAAGAAGCGGATTTGGATCATTTTATATCCAGAAAAAATGCAGCAGCTATATGCAAAACGCTTTACATGTCATTACATCAGAAGGGAAACGAGAATAAGGAGGATATATAATGACAGCAGAATTAAAAGGGGGATTCACCTTGCCTGGAGAATCCGGGTATGAGGAACTGACACTGAAGCTGGCGGATAAATGGGGAGCCGATGTGATCAGAGACAGTGACGGGACAAAACTGTCAGACAGGATATTGAAAGCAGGCTATGGCATCTATTCTACAATCTGTATCATTCGTGGGCATAATGAATGGGCGAATCAGCATATGGATAAGCTGCAGCAGACCTTTTTAATTACCAATCCAAAGACAGCAGCGGAATCATTTGTGACCTTTCATCTCATGAGAGACTTCAGCAAAGAGCAGTTTATGGTGAACGACAGTCCGGAATCCATGCAGTATTGGCAGGTCTATGACCGCACTTCTGAAATGGAAGTATCCAGAAGGCTGTGGACCTATGAGAAGGAAGCGGGAAATCTCACCATTCAAAATGCAGTGCCCTACCACAAGTATACTGTTAGTTTTCTCGCATACCGCATCTGGGAAGAAATATCCATGTATAATCATGTGACTAATGGATGGAACCAGGAGCATTTAATGCCGGTGGATCCAAGGTATGTGGAGACGCAGTCCTATCTGCTGAAATGGATGGAAGACTGGTGCAGTGACCATCCTTATACTACGGTGGTACGTTTTACTTCTCTGTTTTATAATTTTGCCTGGATCTGGGGAAGCAGCCAAAGAAACCGGTCTCTGTTCACGGACTGGGGTTCCTATGATTTTACGGTCAGTCCTCTGGCGCTGCAGCAGTTTGCATCCAAATACGGCTATCAGCTGTGTGCCGAGGATTTTGTGAACAAAGGTGCCTATCAGGTAGCCCATATGCCCCCAAATTCCAGAAAACTGGATTATATGAATTTTATCAATGACTTTGTGATTGATTTTGGTAAAAAACTGGTGGACATTGTCCATCGCCATGGCAAGGAGGCATATGTCTTTTATGATGACAGCTGGGTCGGCGTGGAGCCTTACGGAAAAAGGTTTAGGGAGTTTGGATTTGACGGGTTGATTAAGTGTGTCTTCTCCGGGTACGAAGCCAGATTGTGCGCAGGGGTAAAATCCGTTACCCACGAACTGCGGCTGCATCCATATCTGTTTCCGGTAGGACTTGGCGGCGCTCCCACGTTTTCGGGGGATGGAGATCCCGCGCTGGAGGCGAAAAAGTACTGGAATCAGATTCGCAGGGCTCTCCTTCGTGTGCCGGTTCAAAGAATCGGTTTGGGGGGATATCTGCATTTAACAGAGGATTATCCTGAATTCTGCCGCTATGTGGAGCACATTGCAAAGGAATTCCGACAGATTCGAAAACTCCATGAAGAAGGTCCGGTATATCAGTTAAACTGCAGGGTGGCGGTACTCCACAGCTGGGGCAGACTGCGTTCCTGGACGCTATCCGGTCATTTTCACGAGACAGAAACACATGACCTGGTACATGTCTTAGAAGCGCTTTCAGGCTTGCCGGTGGAAGTAAGTTTTCTGGACTTTGAGGACGTTAAAAACGGTGCTTTGGACGGCGTCCAGGTTCTGATTAACGCAGGAAGGGCAAAAAGCGCATGGAGCGGCGGTGAGGCATGGAGAGATGCACGTGTGGTGGAGCAGATTACAAAATGGGCATATGAGGGCGGAACCTTCCTTGGAATCGGGGAACCCTCTGCCGTGGATGGCTTTGATACGTTTTTCCGCCTGTCGGAAATCTTAGGAACAGATAAAGACCAGGGTGCAAGAGTGTGCCATGGAAGGTGGCAGTATCGGATTGAGAAGATAGAGGGGTTACTGCCCAAAGGCGCTTTTATCCAGGGACAGGACTCCATTTATTTAACAGACGGCAAGTCTGTGGTGCTGGCTGAAGAGAAAGGGGTACCGGCGCTGACGGTACGTAGTTTCGGAAATGGAAAAGGGATTTATCTGTCCTCCTTTTGCTACAGCCTGGAAAATACAAGGATGTTTTTAAACCTGCTCCTTTATGGAACGGGACAGAAAATGAATCCCCAATATGTCACAGCAAATCCATATACGGAATGCGCATATTTTCCAAAAAGCAAAGTCCTGGTTATCATCAATAACAGCAAAGAAACCCAGAGAACCAGTGTCAGTACGGAATTTGGAACTATACGTGTGGAACTGGAGGGATTCGGCACCCGGTTCATGGAACTGTAATCAGAATCTGCCACAGGCAAAACCTGTCTCCTGTGTTTTACATCTTGTCATGTCATTTCAGATCGGTTATAATGAACATCGTGAACGTGTATACAGCATAGCCGTGAAATGACGGCATAGGAGGATAGGATGCACAGAGAACATACAAAAGTAATTCAGATAGGAAACCGTGTCATTGGAGGCGGGAATCCTGTTTTGATACAGTCTATGACAAATACAAAAACGGAAGATGTGAAAGCTACCGTAGAACAGATCCAAAGATTAACGGCAGCAGGATGTGATATTATCCGTTGTGCAGTACCGACCATGGAAGCCGCAGAAGCACTGGCGGAGATTAAAAAGGAGATCACCATACCCCTGGTAGCGGATATCCATTTTGATTACAAGTTAGCCATAGCTGCGATGGAACATGGAGCAGATAAAATCCGGATTAATCCGGGAAATATCGGAGGCGGTGACCGCATCCGCGCCGTAGTGGAGAAGGCGAAAGAGCTTGGAATCCCCATTCGTGTGGGAGTTAACAGCGGTTCCCTGGAGAAGGAACTGGTAACGAAATACCATGGCGTTACGGCGGAAGGAATTGTAGAAAGCGCCCTGGATAAAGTACGCATTATTGAAGATCTGGGTTATGACAACCTGGTTATCAGTATCAAATCTTCGGATGTAATGATGTGCGCCAAAGCCCATGAACTGATTGCAAAAAAAACCAACTATCCCCTTCATGTGGGAATAACGGAATCCGGTACAATTCTCTCCGGTAATATTAAGTCGGCGGCAGGCCTTGGAATTATTTTATCCCAGGGAATCGGAGATACCATAAGAGTATCCCTGACGGGAGATCCGCTAGAAGAAATCAAATCTGCAAAACTTATATTGAGAACGCTGGGACTGCGAAAGGGCGGCATTGAAGTAGTGTCCTGCCCCACCTGCGGAAGAACCCAGATCGATCTGATCGGTCTTGCTAATAAAGTAGAAAATATGGTGGAAGATATTCCATTGAACATTAAAGTTGCCGTGATGGGCTGCGTGGTAAACGGTCCCGGTGAGGCAAAAGAAGCGGATATCGGGATTGCAGGCGGCAAGGGTGAGGGACTGCTGATTAAAAAAGGTGAAATTATCCGTAAGATTCCGGAAGATCAGCTGCTTCACGCATTAAGAGAAGAATTGGTAAACTGGAGTGAGTAGTGTGGAAAAGCTGTTTTTTGATGTATTTCCGTCTCTAGAGATCAACCAGAATATACAAAGTCTTTTTGCTCAGGTGACAGTGCCCAAGGTATCTGTCACTTCAGCAAAGGATTATATGCGTGTTTATCTAAAGAGTGAAAAATTAATTCATAAAAAATATATTAACGAAGTAGAGCAGGCGATAAAAAGCCAGCTCTTTTTAGCGATGCCCATAACCATTAAAATCATAGAACGGTTTAATCTGTCCCAGCAGTATACGCCAGAGAAGCTGCTTCCCATTTACAAAGACAGCATTCTGCTGGAATTAAAGGATTACAGTATTTTCGAATACAATCTGTTCCGCCAGGCATCCTGCGAGTTTCCGGCTGAAGATACCATGAAGCTGACCATGGAAAATTCCGTAGTGGCGGAGGGCAAATCGGAGGAGCTTGTAAGAGTGTTGGAAAAGATTTTCTGTGAACGGTGCGGCATGTCTCTGAAGATTCAGACAGAAATGAAAGACCCTGTGGAAAGTAAAGCCAGAAAGAACAGCGAAATCCGTATTCGACAGGAAGTAGAAGCCATTATGAAAAATGTGGCGGTCAAGCAGTCGGATAATGAGGATAACTTAGCAGGCGAAGAGGCTCAGGGCTGGTCGGGCGACGCCGGTGCCGGCGCCTCTGGTGGGGATAATCAGACAGAGCAGGGAAACGCAGCATCTAAGCCATCCAATAAAGAAGGCGGCGGTCAGGCATCCGGCAGGCAGGAGAAAGCTGCGCCAAAACAGACTTCCGCTCCAAAGAAATCAGGAGAGTTTAAAAAAGGCGGATTTAACAAAGGCGGCGACAGTTACCGTGGAGGCTATAAGAAGTCAGATAATCCGGATGTTATTTACGGCAGGGATTTTGAAGAAGAAGCAATTACCATTGACCAGATTATGGAAGAGATGGGAGAAGTGGTTATCCGTGGACAGATTCAGAATCTGGACACAAGAGAAATCCGTAATGAAAAGACAATTCTCATTTTGGAAGTAACCGATTATACGGATACCATTGTAGTTAAAATGTTTGCACGCAATGATCAGGTCCCGGAGATTCTGGAAGGTGTAAAAAAAGGTGCCTTTGTGAAAATGAAAGGGGTTACCACCATAGACCGGTTTGACAGCCAGTTAACTATTGGATCCATTGTGGGAATCAAGAAAATTTCCGATTTCCGCACCAGCCGGATGGATACTTATCCGGAAAAAAGGGTGGAACTCCACTGCCACACAAAAATGAGTGATATGGACGGAGTCTCCGAAGCCAAGGATATTGTAAAACGTGCTTATAAATGGGGGCATAAGGCAATAGCCATTACAGACCATGGGGATGTACAGTCATTTCCCGATGCAAATCATGTGATTGAAGACATTGACCGGGAATTTAAATCTCAGTATCAGAAAGACCACCCGGATATTTCCAAGGATGAGCTAAAGCGGGTGCCCTGTCCGTTTAAAGTGATCTATGGAGTAGAAGCATATCTGGTGGATGATTTGCAGGAACTGGTTGTGAACTCCAAAGGACAGAGCCTGGACGACACCTATGTGGTTTTTGACCTGGAGACAACCGGATTCAGCCCTGTGAGCAACCGGATCATAGAAATCGGTGCGGTAAAGGTAGTGAATGGTGTCATCAAAGATCGTTTTTCTACCTTTGTCAATCCCCAGGTTCCGATTCCATTTCGGATAGAGGAGCTTACCGGGATCAATGATAATATGGTGCTTCAGGCAAGGACTATTGAAGAAATTCTGCCTGAGTTCCTGGAATTTGTCCAGGATGCAGTGATGGTTGCACATAATGCATCCTTTGATATGAGTTTCATCGAAGAAAACTGCAGAAGAATGGGCATCCAAAAAGAATTTACCAGTGTGGATACGGTTGCCCTTGCCAGAATTCTGCTTCCCCAGTTAAACCGTTACAAATTGGACACGGTTGCAAAAGCGCTTCACATTTCACTGGAAAATCATCACAGAGCCGTAGACGATGCAGGCTGTACGGCGGAAATTTTTGTGAAATTTGTGGAAATGTTAAGGGAGCGGGGGCTGGGTGACTTAAATGGAGTGAATTCCATTGGAAAGACAACTCCGGATCAGGTTAAAAAACTGAATACATACCATGCGATTATACTTGCCACGAACAATACGGGCAGGGTAAATCTGTATAAGCTGATTTCCTATTCCCATCTGGATTATTACAGCCGCCGGCCCAGAATTCCGAAGAGTGCTTTTATCGAACACAGGGAAGGACTTCTGATTGGATCGGCATGTGAGGCAGGAGAACTGTATCAGGCAGTGCTGAACAATAAGTCACAGAAGGATATTGCAAGGCTGGTGGAATTTTATGACTACCTGGAGATTCAGCCCCTTGGGAACAACCAGTTCATGATACACAGCGACAAGGTAGATATCAGTTCCCAGGAAGAATTAATGGAGATTAACCGGCGTATTGTAAAATTAGGGGAACAGTTTCACAAGCTGGTAGTAGCTACCTGTGACGTACACTTTTTAGATCCGGCGGATGAAGTTTACCGCAGAATTATCATGGCGGGAAAAGGATTCAAGGATGCGGATGACCAGGCACCGCTGTATCTGCGGACCACAGAGGAAATGCTGGAGGAATTTGCCTACCTGGGAAGTGAGAAAGCGGAAGAAGTAGTCATTACCAATACCAATAAAATCGCAGATATGTGTGAGAAGATTGCTCCGGTAAGACCGGACAAATGCCCTCCGGTAATTGAAGATTCTGATACAACTCTTCGTGAAATCTGTTATAACAGAGCACATGAAATCTATGGGGATGACCTGCCGGAAGTAGTATCCGAGCGTTTGGAAAGGGAGTTGAAATCTATTATCAGCAATGGATTTGCCGTAATGTATATCATTGCCCAGAAGCTGGTATGGAAGTCCAATGAGGACGGATATCTGGTAGGTTCCAGGGGATCAGTAGGTTCTTCCTTCGTTGCCACCATGTCCGGAATTACAGAAGTAAACCCGCTAAGGCCTCATTATTACTGCGCGGAATGCCATTACAGTGATTTCGATTCGGATGCAGTGAAGCCCTACGTGGGCGGCGCCGGCTGTGATATGCCGGATATGGTATGCCCCAAATGCGGCGCCATGTTAAAAAAAGAAGGCTTTGATATTCCTTTTGAGACCTTCCTTGGTTTCAAAGGAAATAAAGAACCTGATATTGACCTTAATTTTTCCGGTGACTATCAGGGAAATGCCCACCGTTACACAGAGGTTATATTTGGAAAAGGACAGACTTTTCGTGCGGGAACGATTGGTACGCTTGCAGAGAAAACCGCATTCGGCTATGTGAAGAATTACTATGAGGAACGGGGTCAGAGAAAGAGAAACTGTGAAATCGGCCGTATCGTGCAGGGATGCGTAGGAGTCCGCAGAACTACGGGGCAGCATCCGGGAGGTATCATCGTACTGCCTCTTGGGGAAGAGATCTATTCCTTTACCCCGGTGCAGCATCCTGCAAATGACCAGACAACCGATATCATAACAACTCATTTTGACTACCACTCCATTGACCACAACCTTTTGAAACTGGATATCCTGGGACACGACGATCCCACTATGATACGAATGCTGGAAGATCTCACCGGGCTGGATGCAAAGGAGATTCCCATGGATGATGCAGAAGTCATGTCCCTGTTCAGCAGTACCAGAGCTTTAGGCATTGCACCGGAAGACATTGGCGGGTGCCCCCTTGGAGCCCTTGGAATACCTGAGTTTGGAACGGATTTCGTTATTCAGATGCTTGTTGATACGAAGCCGAAGACCTTCTCTGACCTGGTGCGTATTTCCGGTCTGTCTCATGGTACTGACGTGTGGCTTGGCAATGCCCAGACATTGATCCAGGAAGGAAAGGCGACGATTTCAACCGCGATCTGTACCCGTGATGATATCATGACCTATCTGATCAACATGGGGCTGGAAAGCGAGCTTTCATTTACCATCATGGAGAGTGTGCGTAAAGGAAAGGGTCTGAAGCCGGAGATGGAAGAGGAAATGATAAAGCACAATGTCCCGGACTGGTATATCTGGTCCTGTAAGAAAATCAAGTACATGTTCCCGAAAGCCCATGCGGCGGCATATGTTATGATGGCATACCGGATAGCTTACTGTAAAGTGTTTTATCCCCTGGCATATTATGCGGCGTATTTCAGTATCCGTGCATCGGCGTTCAGCTATGAGCTGATGTGCCAGGGAAAGGAAAAACTGGAACATTACATGTCGGAATACAAAAAGAAATACGATACCCTTTCCAAAAAGGAACAGGATACGTATAAAGACATGAAAAACGTGCAGGAGATGTATGCAAGAGGATTTGAATTTATGCCCGTTGACCTTTACCGTGCCCAGGCGCACCGCTTCCAGATCATAGACGGTAAGCTGATGCCCTCCTTAAGTACAATAGAAGGATTGGGGGATAAAGCGGCGGATGCGGTGGTAGAAGCCGCCAAAAACGGTCCGTTCCTGTCCAAAGATGATTTCAGACAGCGTACCAAGGTCAGCAAGACGGTAATTGATTTGATGGATGATCTGGGACTGATGGGAGAACTGCCTGAGTCCAATCAGCTTTCTTTGTTTGATTTTTAATATATTAATCATTCAATCGTTAGAAAAGAAAAAACTTCAGGAACCATCTGCGGCATATGCCCGATGGTCCCTGAAGTTTTTTATAAGATGTCTGTATATTTGATCCACTGGCGGGAAATGAGTTCATGTCCGGCTGGTGTTGGATGGACTCCATCCGAAAGCAGATATCCGGCACCCAGTTTTTCCGATTCCTGTATAAAGGATTCCTGGAGGGGGACAAAGGCAGCATCAAACTTATCAGCCATTTTTTTTACGATGACTCTTCTTAGAGCCATGTCCGTCATCCATCGTTCTGTATGATTCAGCACTTCTCCAATTGGCAGAATGAAGGGTTCACACAGAACAAGCTGTACCTGTGGGAGTGCCGCCTTCGTTTCCTCTAACAGCAGATCGTACATGTTCTCAAATTTGGATGCATCCACCCCCGAATGATCCTGATATTCATGCCATACATCATTGACCCCGATTAAAATGCTAATGACATCCGGCTTCTGGTTTAGGGTATCCTCTTTCCATCTGGCGTAGAGATCTACAATACGGTTACCTGAAATTCCTTTATTCAGGAAATGATATTGTGTGTGGGATTTCTCGTATAAAAGCCTGGCTGCCGTTAATAGCGGATAGCCGCATCCCAATGCATAGAATGGGTCTGAAGAGGAAGTTCTTCCGGCGTCTGTGATGGAATCACCCTGAAATAGAATTAATTTTTCTGACATAATGCCTCCTGGTTTAAATGTATTTAGATAAATATTCGTAATTTAATTACCCTTTTACCGCCCCTCCTGTAATCCCCTGAACGAAATACTTCTGTACAAAGAGGAAAAATACGATTAGCGGTATGATGGTGATGCAGATGGCTGCGCTCATTGGTCCCCAGGAGGTATTGTACTGTCCCTGAAAACTAAGTGCACTCATAGTCAGTGTCTTTAGTGAGGACGTAGTGGAAAGGGCAATCTGTGCCCAGAATAAATCTCCCCAGATACCCACAAATGCAAAAATGGCGGATACGGATAATGCCGGTTTCATTAACGGAATACTAATCTGTATCAGAGATTTTATTTCCGAGCAGCCGTCAATGCGGGAAGCTTCGATCAATTCCTGAGGCATACTTAAAAAGAAATTTCTCATAATGGTTATAGTCATGGGGATGTTCCATCCGATATAGGGAAGGATCAGCATGACATAACTGTTTAATTTCAGCTTTGACAGCATTAAATACAGTGGCATAATAACCGCTTCAGAAGGCAGCATAAAGGTAACAATTAATAGGAATAAGATGATTTTCCCAAAGGGGACTTTAAGTCTGGCAAGTGCATATCCGCCAAGTGTGCCTGCGGTTAAAATAATCACCAGTGAAATGATGGTTACTATGGCGCTTGTCAGCAGACCGCCGCCAATATGTCCGGTTGTCCAGGCGGTCCAATAATTGGAAAATTGCGGATTGGCAGCAAAGCCCCAAATGTTTTTATAAAATTCTTCATCTGATTTAAAGGATGTAATTACAACGAAGATAACGGGGTATACCGAAATAATGACCAGTAAATAGGTGAAAATTCTGCAGATCCATTTGATGTTCCGGTCGGGATGTTTGAATTTATACTGTCTGTTATTAGTATTCATAACTTTCACCCCCCAGCAGTTTGTTGGTAATAAAGATGAAGATTAGTACGACTACAGTGAGGATGCAGCCGGTAGCAGCAGAGTAGCCAAATTCATTATATACAAAGGAACGTTTGATCATTTCTATGGGTACGGTCGTTGTCAGGTTACCCGGACCTCCCATTGTCATAGCCCAGACAAGGTCATAGGTACGAAATGCCGTAGTCAGGGAAAAGATCGCAGCCAACTGGATTGTTGGTTTGATCAGAGGAAGTATGATATAACGGATTTGTTTTAGATAACCTGCACCGTCCAGATAACTGGATTCGATTAGTGAACTGGGGATATTCTGAATCGCTGTATATCCCAGCATCATGGTTACTCCAAAAAGTTTCCAGCCGCTTACAATAGCAATGCATATCATTGCAGTTCCCTTGTTTTCCAGCCATGCCGTTGCCATGTTACCGGCACCAACTGCTCTTAACAGCTGATTTAAGATCCCCATATCACTGTTAAATACAAAAGTAAACAGCAGTCCTACAATAGCCGTGGGCAGCATGATCGGTGTAAAGAAAACCAGCCTTAAAAATGCTCCTTCGGTCCTTTTCAGTTTATAAATCATAAATGCTACAATTAACCCTAATAATATTGCAAAAACAGTTGATATAAATCCCAATAAAACCGAGTGATAGAGTGCTTTTAAAGAGTCGCTGTCCTGAAAAAAGTTTATGAAGTTATCAAAATATACCCATTTCAGTTTTTTAAAGCCATCCCATTCCTGCAGTGAAAGTATGATGTTCCACCCAATTGGTATGTATTGGTCAACCAATATAAAAAACAAGCAGGGAAGTACCATCAGTGCTCCGAGTAATTTTAACTTGCTTTCCAATTTACTTTTTTGTTTTATTTTGTGTGTGCCCATTCGAATCGCCCCTTTTTTGTGAAAGGACTGCAGGAACATAGCTGCCGGCAGTCCCTTTCATTATTCTGATATTTATATATAACGCTGTGCGGTTTAAAACGAAAGGTTATTCTTCTTTTGACTGCAGCCTGAGTTTTTCCAGGTCTTCCAGTGCTTTATCGCCGCTGCTTAAAATATAGTTAGCGTTTAACTGGGCATTGCCATATTCCTGAACTTTTGCAGATATGTTCAAATAATCGGATGTTACTAAATATTTTGTCTGTTTCATCAGTTCTGTAACAACTGGGTCAGTAACTTCCACACCATTGATTGCCACCGGGTAACTGCTTTTGGCACGTATTTTCTGAATATCCGGGCTTAAGAATGTTTTGATAAAAGAAATTGCTTCTTCCGGGTGAGCTGCGTTAGAGGGGATCATAAAGCCGTCGGTGCCGCCCACGATTACAGTATTTTTGCCCATGGTAGGCCACAACACCGGAACAACCTCAAAATCAACGGAGCCCATCAGGTCGGGATATATCAGATTTGTTTCAGCGATAATGGCTGCTTTACCCTGTACGAAAGCAGTTTTTGCTTCATCTCTTGTTACATTTAATGCGCCTTCTCCCGGATACCAGAGTTTTTTATCGTACAATTCCTTTATATTTTTCATGGTTTCAGGCAGATAATTCTGGGTAAAGTCCAAATCACCATTTGTAAATTCTTCCAGTTTTCCGTCGTCCTGGGCAAGTCCTGCAGCACCTAAACGGTTCAGCCAGGAGTTTACATCTCTTGCAACGGTAAAAGGTGCGATCTCTTTTTTATCTTTCAGTGCCTGGCATACATCTAAAAACTCTTTCCAATTCCATTCTTTTGGAATCTCAATGCCGCATTCTTTAAAAATATCTGCATTTACATACATGGTAGGGAATGTGGACTGGTAAGGAACAGCATAATATTTATCATTGAATTTTCCAAGGTCCAGAAGTTCAGCCGGAAAGGTGTTCTTCCATTCATTGTCATTTGCTTCCAGATAGGGTGTCAAATCCAAAGCCTGACCGGCATCTACATAAGGCTTAATCAGCATGGGCCAGTAATGTGTCACATCAGGAGGGGTTCCGGCTGGATACCGGTCTTTAGGATTTTGTCAATATTAGCCCAGTCAATGTCAATTACCTGTACATCCAGTTCGGGATGCAGTTTGATGGTTTCGTTAGTCATTTGTTCCCAGGACGGTTCGCCGGTGCGGTTTCCGTAAAAAGATATTTTTGTGGTTTTTTGATTTGAAGCTTTGGTTTCGTCAGCTTCAGTAGATTTAGCCGTATCTTCCGAAGTGGACTTTGTATCTTTACTTTCCTCTGCAGAATCGCCAGAGGACTGTTTCTGACAGCCCGCAGCCAGTGTCATTGCCAATAAAATCCCCAGCATACAAATAAATAATCTTCTAATCTTTCTCACAATAAATTCCTCCATTTCTTTTACTTTGTAGTGATTATTTGGTGATAAATAAAGTATAACAAGAAAAATATTGTAGAAATATCCAAAAATATAATGATTTTATCCTAAAATGTAATGATTATTTGATTATTTGATTATTTGATTATTTTAATATTTGAATATTTGATTATTTGGTTATTTTATTTATTGGTGCTGTGTCTTTCTGCGGCGGTATTCAGAAATGGAACAGCCTTCCAGATCATAGAAAACCTTGGCAAAATATTTATAATCCTGGAAACCAACTTTTGCACTGATTTCATACACTTTCAGACTGCTTTCACAAATCAGCTTTTTTGCCATGTCGATGCGCAGGCTGGTCAGATATTTATGAAAAGGCTGTCCTGTGGAATTCTTAAACAGGACAGAAAAATAATTTGGTGTTTTATCCGCCATTTTAGCCATCTGTTCAAGGGTAACAGGCTGTTCATAATTACATTTTAAGTAATCGATTACCTGTAGTACAGCAGTATGGTAGGAATTTTTAAGAGATACGGTGGAATGATCTATAAGGCATTTGCAGTATTTTAGAAGGTGCTCTTTGTAGTAATCCAGTTCCTGGGGAAGATTTGTAAACAGGGCATTGTCAGAGATTACCAGACTATCCGCAAGAGCAAGCTTCACTGTTTCTATAGCTTCTTTACAAAACATCTGAACTGCCTGTACGCTGTAACATTTTTTTTCCTGCATTTCATGGAATGCATTCTCAATCATTCTTTCAGCGCTGTAACCATTTTTTTCTTCTATGCTGTGATAGAACTCTTTTTTCTCTTTAAAGGGAAACTGCATGACATGAGGTACGGTTTCCATATCGTCACAATACAGAATTGAGAGCGTTGTATCGTACAGTCTGCAGGACTGTAGTTGTCTGCACTGGTGATAGAGTTCGGGTAGTTTCTTTGCACAGCCTGCATGACTTACGGTGATAAGAAGATCGTCATTTACAGTAGCCGCAAGACGTTTTTTCCAGATGCTGGTGTACTCCCGCAGCCCTTTTGGAGTCAGATCTACCCGGTAAATAACCAGGGTGTCATGCTCCGTACCCTGGTAAATGGCGCATTTGCATTCTTCAAATACAGAGGCGGCAATGGTATCCCAGCGGTTCTGTGGAGTGTCGGGAATGTTCCTGTTTGATACAGCCAGAATGCACTGGACCGGATCTGATAAAGAAAATCCAAAATATTCTTCAAACTTTATTGCTGCATCCGGTATTGCGTTTCCGGACAGTAAGGACTTGAGCAGATTGTTTTTAGAAAGTTTCTGGTACTGCAGGTGCTGCTGGTTTCGTATATTACTTTGTTCTAATATCTGTACGGACTGGCGTACAAAATGAATGACTTTATCTGCATTAACCGGTTTCAATTCATAATTTACAACCCCTATTTTTATAGCTGACTGAGCATATTTAAAATCAGAATAACCGCTTAATATCATGATTCTGGTTTCTGGCTGCAGGTCCATAATCCGTTTGCTGAGCTCAATTCCGTCCATCCCAGGCATGCGGATATCCACAAGCACAATTTCGTGCTTTTCTTTTTGAAACAGGTTCCAGGCACTGTAGCCATCTGCATCATCCACTTTCCGGATTCCCAGTTTCCCCCAGTCGATTCCGTCTTTCATTCCTTCTCTGATTTGAATTTCATCATCTACTATTAATAATTTCATACGAATCTCCACTTCACCGCTGACGCCTGCGGATATAAGATATATGGGAAAAGGCGTTGCGTCTGCCGCCCTTTCGTTCATCAGCAGCCAAACTATGCCCCAACTGCGAGCCCTTCATCCGGGAGAAATCTCCCACAAAGTGTGACGCACAGCTTCCAGAAAGCAATTTAAAAACACGCTCTAAATAATCGGGAAAGTAACTAAAACCCGTGTCCCCTCATTGACCGTACTATAGAACTGTAAACCATATTCTGCACCATATTTGATTCTCAGCCTGTCATGTATATTTTTCAGTGCAAGGCATTTTCCCGATTCGGACATGGAGGAATGTAATGCATTCCTTATGGCTTGTTCATCGGTTCCCAGTCCGTTATCCACAATGGTATATCTCATATTATCACCAATGCGTTCTACAGAAACTTTTATTACTCCGCCTTCTTTTTTTTCTTCCAGACCATGTATAACCGCATTTTCAACCAAAGGCTGGAGGATTAATTTCAGTGTCTGGCAGTATTCGAATTCCGGCTGGGTATCAATTTCCAGAGTAATTCGTTCGCCCAGCCGGATTTTCTGTATCTGCATATAATTTTGGAGATGCAGCAGTTCTTCCCGGATGGTAGTCAGTTCGTTGCCGCTGTTCAGTGTATGGCGGAATATATTGGCAAGTGCCTCAATCTGTCTGCCAACCAGGTAATCTTTGTTTTTGTAAGCAAGCCAGTAAATAGCATCTAGCGTATTGTAGAGAAAATGGGGGTTAATCTGCATTTGAAGAGCCATCAGTTCGGCTTCCCGTTCCTTAATTTCAGCTTGATAAACGGTTTCAAATAAATATTTCAGTTCTTTTGCCATATTAAGAAATTGTGCGGTTAGCATTCCGGTTTCGTTTTCCGATAAGACGGGAAGGGATACCTCAAAATCACCGCCTTCTATCTTTTTCATTTCTTTTGACAAGCTGACAATTGGCTTAATAACATATTTATTTTGAATCAGTGTAAAAAGGATACTGAATAAAATGCATAATAAAATAGATATGATAATGATTTGGTTAATCATTGCCATTGGCAGATCCATAGTCTTGCGGGATACAACCTGTATAAGCATCCATGGGGTGTTTTCGATGCTGGAGTAAAAGACAGACTTACTGCCGGTTTTACTTTTGATTTTAAAATATCCGTTATCGCAATCCATTTTACCTTCCATGAGCGTAAAATCCGAAATTTTCGTATTCAGTAATTCTTTATCATTGGCGGAGATAATATTACCGGTATTGCTAATGATAGACAGCAGATCATCTTCATACTGATTCTCACTTTTAACTGCATAAATGGAACGCAGAGCCTCTTCTTTCATCGTGATTTTTTCCATTGCAAGAGTGCGGAATGCATTTAAATCGTTTACGCATCGAATGTAGGAAACAACAGGAACGTTAAATTTACTGTCATAGCCATAATCGGTTTGATAGACCGGTGTCCAGTAGCCTTTGCCCTTTTGGGCGATAGCATTTTCAAAATAGCGGGTGTCCTGGGGGTCTACAAACCCTCCATATTGAATGATACTTTCATTATCCCTTGTTATGGATATAGAATGAATATAAGACTTTGACACAGCAAGTTCATTGGTAAAACGAATGATATGATCCTTTAACTGCTGCTGACGCAATGAAAAATCCGTAGAATACCGTTTGGAATTCTTTGCCTTTATATAGGAATCACAATATTCCTGTAAGGAATCATTGCTGAGAAGGGAAACAGAGATCCTGTCAATTTCGCTTAATACACTGCTGATATTTTTTTGAGATTGTTTCAAAATCTCCAAACGGTTTTCATGAGTTTGATTGCTGATTATCTGGGACATCTTTTGATTCATAAGCAATGCAATTAAGACAAGGGGGCATATAATAAAAGTAAGCAGGCATATCAGGAACATTTTTTTAATAGAAACATTTTTGATCCTGGACAATGAAACTTTAGACATATTGTATCCCCCCATATATGAACTTTTATAGTAAGAAAGGCTTGTCCATATTATACACGATTTGTTATCAGACTGCTAGTAGAAAAAGATGATATTTTGATAGAATGTGAAAGAAAAAGGATAAATTTATAATAATTAAAACAAATAAAGTATAAACTATTACAAAATATGCTCAAATCTCTGCTTACCTGCTTTTGTTTCAGTAGGCGAACTCCCAAACAATTTCCGAAAAGCCCTGGAAAATGTGGAATAGTCTTTAAAGCCGCAGTCAAAGCAGATCTGTGTAACCGGATATTCCAGCTTCAGCATTTCTTTTGCAGAGAGAAGCCGTTTGTGGTTAATGTAACTGCCTACCGAATAACCGGTATGTTGCTTAAATAAACGCATCATATGGTATTTACTGATATAAAAACGGTTAGCTAATGCATCTATGCTCAGATCATCAGATAGATTAGCGTTAATATATGCCAGAATATCAATGATTTTTTCATGGCAGGTATTTGTCTTCAGATAATCCAGATGATTTTCGCAGACCGCTCTGTTTAAGTGAATCATAAATTCTAAAAAGATTACCTGGCGGTAAAGTTCATTCGCGTATCCCCTGTCGGCAAAGGCATTTTCCAAATTCATAATGGCATGAAACAGGGTACTTTTTTCCAGGGAATGAATGCGCAGGACATTGGAATGGCTTTTCCGGGATCGGAGAAAGCATTCACTTAAATCGTAATCAGCAGTTTTATAAGAGTGTATGAATTGGGGAGATAAATAAACGATGATTCGATCATAAGGTACCTGATGGTCAATATTGGGTTTGTGTATTTCGTTATGGTTTACTAAAATAATATCATAGGGGTTCAGGTGGTAGGATTTACCTTCTATTATATAGTCCACATTTCCTTCAATAAAAATAATTATTTTATCGAAGTCATGGTAATGGAATTGAAAGTCCTGTTCTTTTTGATCGGTTAAATGGAACAGGCAAAATGCGCTCTCCAGATAACCTCTTTTTTCATAATCTGACATAAAACCTCCTTGTGCATCTGTATCTTTCCATGTTTCAGTGTTTTATCCGAATCCTAGTCTGTCATGTAGGGTGTTCATGTAAGGTGAGTTATATAAGGTGTTTATATATAAGGTGTGCTTTTCTAATGGTGTACATTATATAGCACTTTTTGCAATATAGGAAGCATTATCTCTATATTATTTTAAAATCATGCTGAATATAATAAAATTGAGAAAGCAGAATCCGGAACCAAAATAAATTTTACGGTTGTAGGTTTTGGAACTTTGGTATATACTATGACAAAGAAAGGGGAGTTCATATGAGAACATTTGAGAAATCCAGAAAATTAGATAACGTATGCTATGATGTAAGAGGTCCGGTTGTTGATGAGGCGGGACGCATGGAGGAACAGGGCATTGATATTCTGAAATTAAATATAGGTAATCCGGCACCCTTCGGGTTTGAGGCACCGGATGATGTCATTCAGAATATGATGGCAAATCTGCGTAATACGGAAGGATATTCTGATTCAAAAGGAATTATCAGTGCAAGAAGAGCAATTATGGACTATTGTAAAAAGAAAAATATACCTGATGTGGGTATGAATGATATATATACCGGGAATGGTGTTAGTGAATTAATCGTTATGGTAATGCAGGGACTTTTAAATGATGGAGATGAGATTCTCATGCCCTCACCGGATTATCCCTTATGGACAGCTGCTGCGAATCTGGCTGGAGGCCGTCCGGTCCACTATCTGTGTGATGAACAGTCAGAATGGTATCCCGACATGGAAGATATCCGGAAAAAGATAACCGATAAAACTAAGGGGATTGTAGTGATCAATCCCAACAATCCCACAGGAGCATTGTATCCGGTAGAAGTACTGCAGCAGATTGTGGACATTGCTAGAGAACACAACCTGATCATATTTGCAGATGAGATTTACGACAGACTGGTTATGGACGGACAGGAACATGTATCCATAGCATCTCTGGCACCGGATTTGTTCTGCATCACTATGAATGGCTTGTCTAAATCCCACAAGGTAGCGGGCTACCGCGCAGGATGGATGTGCTTAAGCGGTGATAAGACAGGGGTAAAAGGATATATTGAAGGTCTGAATATGCTGTCCTCCATGCGTCTTTGCTCCAATGTGCCGGCTCAGGCAATTATTGAAACTGCTCTTATAAATGCCCGGGGAGTTGACCAGATGCTGCTTCCGGGTGGCAGAATTTATGAACAGAGAGAGTTTATATATAAAGCATTAAATGACATCCCAGGTGTATCTGCAATAAAGCCAAAAGCAGCCTTTTACATTTTCCCAAAACTGGATGTGAAAAAATTCAATATTAGAGATGATGAACAGTTTGCTCTGGATTTTCTGAGAAAAGAAAAAGTTCTTCTGGTACATGGCGGTGGATTTAACTGGCAGCAGCCGGATCATTTCCGTGTGGTGTTTTTGCCAAAAATGGATATTCTGGAAGATGCCATGAATAAGCTGGAGATGTTCCTAAGTACATACAGGCAGATCTAGAGCGTCTTTGAAAATTCATTCCCGCCATCTGCATGACAGCTTGTTTAATCATTTCATTCGGAGGTTGTTCTGGCTGGAAAATGGGAGTACGGAGGAGTAAATGGAGGTAAAAATGAAGGATTCA